>CAZPBZ010000018.1:0-9246 GCA_964584765.1 uncultured Thermodesulfobacteriaceae bacterium | reverse complement strand
AAAAAACCTTACTTCATTTCTTGTCCTCGGACAGAGCGTGGTTATGGTTAATGAAATTAAGACATTTATGGATTTTCTCAAGGTTGAGAGGAATGCTTCTCCGAACACGATACTAGCCTATCGAAGAGACCTTGAGGAACTTAGTAGATTTATAGGCTCTGGAAAAAATCCAGTTTCTGTCACTGCAAAAGAAATAAGGACATGGCTTGCTTCAATGCTGAAAAGGGGAGCAAACAGGAGCACCGTGGCCCGTAAACTTGCTTCCATTCGAAGCTTTTTCCGGTTCCTGCTCAGGCAGGGAACAGTTGAAAAGAGTCCTGCTGATGGCATAAGGGCACCTCAAACAAAAAAATCCCTCCCGGCTTATCTCTCTGTAGATGAGGCCTTTTCCATGGTAGAAACCGGTGAAGATAAGGGATTCCAGGATCTAAGGAACCGGGCCATCCTTGAGCTATTATACAGCTCAGGAATAAGGGTTGGCGAACTTTCAGGTCTGGATGTTTCGAGTGTTTCCCTTTCACCTGAGATGGTGCGCGTAAGGGGCAAGGGCAATAAAGAGCGAGTAACACCTTTTGGCAGCAAGGCAGCCAAGGCATTGAATGCCTATTTGCCTTTCAGGGATGCATTGTTGGAAAGGCTGCATTGCAAAGACGAAAGGGCGTTTTTCGTTAATCGAAGGGGCACCAGGTTAAGTCCTCGAAGTGTAGAACGATTAGTTGCCAGAAGAAGGTTAGATGTTGGGCTTAACTCGCCTGTCACTCCTCATACTTTCCGTCACTCCATGGCGACCCATTTGCTTGAATCAGGTGCAGACCTCAGATCGATTCAGAAAATGCTGGGTCATGTAAGTCTTGCGACTACGCAGCTTTATACGCATCTGGACCTGAGTCATTTGGCCGAGGTATACGACAACGCCCACCCCAGGGCAAAAAAGGCAATGGAAAAAATCAAAAAAAATAGTGAATGGAAAAAATCAAAAAATTAAGGATGTGGAGTAAAATGTGTATAACAATAAAGTGAGGAGCCGAACAAAGGACAATATTCGTAGTACTACTGTACTGGCTATTCGTTATAATGGCGATGTAGTGCTTGCAGGCGACGGGCAAGTTACACTGGGTAATACGGTTATCAAGCATAAGGCACGAAAGATAAGGAGACTTTACAACGGAAAGGTCCTTACCGGTTTTTCAGGCGCAACTGCCGATGCCTTTACACTGTTTGAAAAGCTTGAGCAGAAGCTCGAGCAATACAAGGGTAATTTGGTGCGTGCAGCAGTTGAGCTTGCCAAGGATTGGCGCACAGACAAAATTTTAAGGCGGCTTGAGGCCCTGTTGATTGCAGTTGACGAAAAAAATTCTCTCCTCATCTCAGGCTCCGGTGACGTAATAGAACCTGATGACGACATATTGGCCATAGGTTCAGGAGGGCCTTACGCCCTTTCTGCAGCAAAAGCCCTTGTGGCCCACAGTAATCTTTCAGCCAGGGAGATAGCCGAGGTTTCCCTGAACATTGCGGCCTCTATTTGTATTTACACTAACGAAAATATAATAGTTGAAAGTCTGGAATCTCAGGAGGAACAATAAATCCAGTGGAAATTGCGGAAATCAAACATTTAACACCAAGAGAGATAGAAACCGAGCTGGACAAGTATATTATTGGCCAGTCCCAGGCCAAGCGTTCAGTGGCCATAGCGCTCCGGAATCGATGGAGAAGACAGCAGGTCCCTGAGCCGCTCCGGGATGAAATCGCTCCTAAAAACATCATTATGATTGGGCCCACAGGAGTGGGTAAGACTGAGATTGCAAGACGCCTTGCCAGACTGGCAAGATCTCCTTTTCTCAAGATCGAGGCGAGCAAATTCACTGAAGTCGGATATGTGGGCCGTGACGTTGAATCCATGATCAGGGACCTCACCCACCTTGCGGTAGACATGGTAAAATCCGAAGAGAAGGAAAAGGTGGAGGTAAGGGCTAAAGACTTGGCTGAAGACCAACTCCTGGACATCTTGTTACCGAGTCTTAAGAGCGAGCAAGACACAGGAGAGACCTCTACCAGGGGACGCTTCCGTCAGATGCTGAGAGATGGAAAGCTGGACGATCGCTTCGTGGAGCTGGAGGTTGCCCAGAGACCTTCTTCACCAATGATTGAAATTTTTGCTGCTGCGGGCATGGAAGAGATGCAGAGTGGCATCCAGGACATGCTATCCAACATAATGCCTAACAAGCGGAAGCGCCGCCGTGTAAATGTCTCTGAAGCGAAAAAGATCCTTGAACAAGAGGCAGCAGGAAAATTAATAGACATGGACAAGGTGGTAAAAAAGGCCATTGCCCGTGTTGAGCAGTCAGGGATCATATTCCTGGACGAGATTGACAAGGTTGCTACCAAAGGGGGCGGAGCCGGCAGCCCTGACGTTTCAAGGGAGGGTGTTCAACGTGACCTCCTGCCTATAGTGGAAGGCACTTCTGTCCACACCAAGCATGGTATCGTAGTGACAGACCACATACTATTCATTGCAAGCGGTGCTTTCCACGTTTCAAAACCCTCTGATTTACTGCCTGAGCTTCAGGGAAGGTTCCCAATCAGGGTCGAGTTGAACCCATTAACTCAGGAAGACTTTGTAAGGATACTTACAGAGCCGGAAAATGCCCTTGTCACTCAATATAAGGCACTGCTCGACACAGAAAACATAGAACTGATATTTGATGCAGAGGCAATCGAAGAGATAGCCAAGATTTCCTTTGAAGTAAACGAGCGCACGGAAAATATAGGGGCTAGAAGACTCCATACCGTAATGGAAAAACTGGTTGAGGAAGTCTCTTTTGATGCCCCTGATATTGCCCCTCAGCAGATTATTATCACGGCAAAATATGTACAGGAGAGATTGAAACATATAGTCAAGGACGTGGATTTGAGCAGATTTATCCTGTGATTCTTTAAACACTTGATTGGATAATTTATGGACAACATATCAAGGGCCCGGATTCTTGTTGAGGCCCTTCCCTATATTCGACGGTTTGCCAACAAGACCATTGTCATAAAGTACGGCGGCCACGCCATGGCGGAACAATCCCTCAAGGAGCAGTTCGTGCTGGACATCATCCTGATGAAATACGTGGGCATCAATCCGGTCATTGTCCACGGAGGCGGGCCTCAGATAAGCCAGATAATGGAGAGAATGGGGATCCGGTCTACATTTGTCGAGGGCCAGAGGGTCACTGATGATGAGACCATGAGTGTTGTGGAGATGGTACTGGTTGGTACTGTCAACAAGGAGATAGTGGGTCTTATCAATCGCCATGAAGGACGGGCAGTGGGTCTGTCCGGCAGGGATGGTGATCTTATACAGGCAGATCCCATGAAGTTTTACAAATATGCCGGGGATGAACGTCCGCCTGAAATTATTGATATTGGGAGAGTAGGAAAGGTTTCAAGTGTCAATGCCGGGGTGCTTAAGGCCCTTAAGGACTCAGGGTTTATACCTGTTATAGCCCCGGTTGGTGTCGGGCCTGAGGGACAGGCATACAACATAAACGCTGACCTTGTTGCCGGGGCCATAGCCGGGGAGCTTAAAGCTGAAAAACTTATACTCCTGACAGATGTCCCTGGGGTAATGAGTTCGAAGAACGAGTTGATTCCATCCATGACGGCAGATGAGGCAAGAAAGGCCATGGAGGATGGTACTGCAACCGGCGGAATGATCCCAAAACTTAAGTCGTGTCTTAAGGCCCTTGGCAGTGGGGTTGATAAGGCCCACATTATCGATGGAAGGAAGGAACACGCCATCTTATTGGAACTGTTGACAGATATCGGTGTTGGAACGGAGATAGTCCAGTGACAATTCAATCACTCAGATCCTCTGTTGCAAATACATACAGCCGTTTCCCTGTAACTCTGGTGCGGGGAAAAGGCTGCAGAGTCTGGGATGACAAGGGAAAAGAATATCTGGACTTTGCCGCAGGGATTGCTGTCTGCAGCCTGGGACATTGTCATCCGGCAGTCACAGAAGCAATAGCCCGCCAGGCCGGGACCCTGGTCCATGTTTCAAATCTGTACTGGACCGTGCCCCAGTTGGAAGTGGCACATCTACTTACGGAAAACTCCTTTGCCGACAGGGTATTTTTCTGCAACTCAGGAGCGGAATCCATAGAGGGTGCCCTTAAGCTTGCCCGTCGCCACGGCCACCAAAATCGCGGCCCTGATTGTTATGAGGTTATCTGTCTGGAGGGCTCATTCCACGGCCGCACCCTGGCAACAATAGCTGCCACAGGACAACCTGTATTCCAGCAGGGTTTTGAGCCCATGCCGTCAGGCTTCATCCATGTCCCGCCCAACAGCATAACTGCCCTCAAACTGGCTGCCGGCCCAAGGACAGCTGCGATCCTGATCGAGCCCATCCAAGGAGAAGGAGGAGTGCGGCCAGTCAGTGATGAGTTTCTACTTGCAGCCAGGGAAATCTGTGATCGCATGGGTGCCTTGCTCATGTTTGATGAGGTCCAGGTAGGAATGGGAAGGACAGGGACCCTTTTTGCCTATGAGCAGACCCCTGTAGTACCTGACGTAATCTGCCTTGCAAAGGCCCTGGGAAACGGGTTCCCCATAGGGGCTATGCTTGCAAAAGAGGAGGTGATGTCCCACCTCCCACCCGGGAGTCATGCCTCTACCTTTGGTGGAAACCCAGTGGCCTGCGCCGCGGCAAAGGTGGTTATTGAAACCCTGACGTCACCTGATTTTCTGGACAGGGTGAAGGAGACAGGCACATACCTGAAAACAGGTCTCGAATCCCTGGCCGGCAAACATTCGGGAAAAATCCTCGAGGTGCGCGGCAGAGGACTTATCCAGGCCATTGAATTCAGGGAACCTGTGCCTGAGTTGGCCAACAAGCTCATGGAAGAGGGCTTCCTGGTACTGCTAAGTCAGGGGAAGATACTCCGTTTGGTACCGCCCTTGATTATCACTAAAGCGGAAATCAATGCCATGATAGATGCGATTGAGAACAATATATGAAAAAATCACCAAATCACCAAATCACCAAATCACCAAATCCAAGACATTATCTGACTGTTTCTGATCTGGCCTCTGATGAGATCCTCTTTCTTATCAGCCGGGCCTTGAAGCTTAAAAATCGCTACAAATCCGGTCAACCGTATAGACCTGCCATCGGTAAAGTCATAGGGTTACTCTTTGAAAAGCCGTCTACAAGGACCCGCGTTTCCTTTGAAGCCGCAATGTTACAACTAGGCGGCAACGTGACCTTTTTGTCTTCAAGGGACCTTCAGTTGAAGAGAGGAGAGCCCCTTAAGGATACAGCCAGGGTTCTCTCCCGGTATCTGTACTGTCTCGTGGTCCGCACCTTTGGCCATGAGGTGGTTGACGAGCTTGCCAGGTGGTCAGACATCCCTGTTATCAACGGGCTTACCGATCAGCATCATCCATGTCAGGTACTCTCTGACATTATGACTGTCATGGAGCACAAGGATGAAGACATCGGATCCCTGAAAGTCGCCTGGGTAGGAGATGGGAACAATGTGGCCCACTCATGGATCCAGGCTGCGAGCAGGCTTGGATTTGCCTTGGCTCTGGCCTGCCCGGAGGGATACGAGCCTGACAAAGAGATTTTAAGCAGGGCCCAAGCTGAGTCCACGGCACCCATCACACTCACGACTGATCCCAAAGAGGCAGTGGAAAGTGCTGACGTCATAAACGCAGACGTGTGGGTAAGTATGGGCCAGGAAGAAGAGGCCTCGAAACGCAGGGAGATATTTGCCCCATATCAGATCAACAAGGCGCTTCTTGCCAAGGCCAAAACAGATGCCATTGTTCTCCACTGCCTCCCAGCCCATCGAGGAGAGGAAATAAGCGAGGCCGTGCTGGAAGGGCCTCATTCAGTAGTTTGGGACCAAGCGGAAAACAAAATGCACCTTCACAAGGCCGTGCTGGAATGGGCCATGGGATTATAGGGCCTTTTTTCATCTCCATGTGCTCTGGATCTCTTCGGTGAACAGCCTTGTTGACGAATCACCTCTATCCTGAGTTTCCTATTTAAGTTTTTTTTCATTAGTTCCGATAAAGTTTAAAAATAGAGCAATCCGGCTGTCTTTAAGAGACTATTACTGCTCGCCCCCGAAAGGATATATTTTATGCTATTTTTATAAATAACGTGTCATTATATTGTTGGTCATGGATTACTGCAAAATCCGGGTTAATGGGATATGCAAGAGAGTATAATGAAAGAAATATTTTCTTCTGAACGACGGCAGGATGAACGATTTCCAATTGAATCATTGGTCACGATTTCGGACGGCCGGCGTTTCTATGTGGAGTCTATGACAGACATCAGTAAGAGTGGTGTTGGACTCGAGGCATTACAGGAATTCCCTGCCAGCTCGAGACTGACCATATTTTTCCCATCAAATTCCCGATTCAAAACTGAAGGCATTGTACGATGGGTTTGGAAAAAGAGTCATATGCACCGTATGGGATTGCAGTTTATGAGTATGACTACTAAGCAGAAAAACAGTATTAATGAGCTCATCCATGGATTTAGCAATGCCCCCGCTATTTGAATATTCTGCTATCCTTTCCTGATTCCCAAAGCGCTTACAACTTCCTCTTCAACATAAAGCAGAGATAGGTTTTGCTCTGGAATGAATATTCACAGGAGATTTTTATGCCTGAGAATTTGACTGCTGTTCAAAAGGCGTTTGCCCTGAGCCGATCATGTCAAAGAAAAACCCGGAAGGCAAAGAATAGGCAATGGAAAGGGAGGAGTGAAGAGTGGGAAGTGACTGCGTTTTTGCCCTTGCCTTTGGCTAGTATCATCGTTACCATCATCTTTACCCACTCGATATCCAGGTAATGTTCTGAGCATGGCTTCTGAAATAAACAAAAGTGAAATTGGGATAACCGATGAAATCGTCAACACCTGGCAGAGCATTGTGAATACAATAGCAGAGATCATTAACGTGCCTTCTGCCTTAATCATGAAAGTTGATGAGCCTTACATCGAAGTCTTTCGCTCAAGTGAATCAAGCAAAAATCCATATAAAGCAGGAGACATGGAGTATCTGGCCGGCCTTTACTGCGAGAGGGTGATAAAGACGAGGAATAAGCTCCTGGTTCCAAATGCGTTGAAGGATAAAGAGTGGGATAAGAACCCAGATATAGAATCGGGGATGATTTCCTATCTTGGTTTTCCGCTCCTCTGGCCTGATGGTGAGGTGTTTGGCACTATCTGTAGAAGATGTCATCGGGAAAGACTGCCATGAGGCCTTTGGCGGACCTTTCTGCGGCAGCCGCTGCTCTTTTCAAGATGGCCCGCCTGATTCCCTGGATCATCTTTATTACCCCCTCAATATTCTCACCAAGAAGGGCGCGGCCAGGCGGATTGAGATAACGGTGAACGGCAAGGAAAATGAGACTGGACGCTTTGTTGGCATTATCGCCTCTTTACGGTGAAAAAAATCGTGAAAGGCATAACCTATAATAGTGCTATTACGAGCTGATGTTGGATAACACACCATGAAATGCCCTGGACAAGACAGCCGTTACTGGAAACCTGGGGCTATTTTTGAAGTCAAGTGCCCCAAATGTGGAAGCCAAGTAGAATTCTTTAAGGACGACACAACGCGCCTGTGCAAGAAATGCGGCCATCGGTTTGTGAATCCCAAGATGGATTTTGGCTGTGCCTCATACTGCCCATATGCCAAGCAGTGCCTGGGCGATCCTGACAAAATTGGGCACGAGGGAGGAGATCATCGATGACGCAGCCATCGGGAAATTGATCTCGAAACGGCAGCTCCGACCAAAGACGGAGTTTTGTAAGAGGCTTAAAAAAGATCATTCGGCCTGTTCATCAGATCAGGTTGTTAGCGTTGAGTACAGCATTTAACTTAGGAGGTACGTTGTGAAAAAAAGATGGTTCATTGTATTGGGGTGCTCTATCGCCATGTTCTGTTTCACAGGACTGGCAATCGGAGCTGAAGAGGCCTGTATTACCTGTCACAGGGATATTTCTCCCGGGCAGGTAGCAGACTGGGAATCCAGCAAGCACAGTAAAGAAGACGTGACCTGTTCGGTCTGTCATGGAAGACCAGTTCAGCCAGTTCGCCAAAGGCAAGCACAACTTTGGCTGGACATCCTTGAACGCCTTGCCAATTACCCATGTCGAGCCCGATGAGTTGATGGAAGGAGGCAGGGGCTGCGGTGGCTGCCACAACATGGGGATCAAGTCCGAGGCCCAGAAAAAGGAGCAGAGGGACAAAGGCTATCGTTATCAGAACAACTCCTGTGATGAATGCCATACCAGGCACAGCTTTGCCAAAAAGGAGGCCCAAGACCCCAGGGCATGCCAGCAGTGCCATATGGGATACGATCATCCCCAGTGGGAGATGTGGAGCAGTGCAAAGCACGGCACCCGTTATTTTGTAAAGGAAAAGGGTGGACTTCCTGAAAACGCTGCGGCACCCACTTGTCAATTATGCCACATGCCGGATGGAAACCATACCAACAGGACTGCCTGGGGCTTCCTTGGTGTAAGACTTCCCCTTCCTGAGGACAAGCAGTGGGCTGCTGACAGGGTGACCATCCTCAAGGCCCTTGGCGTTTTGAACCCTGAGACAGGGGAGCCGACCGCACGCCTGGATGCAGTAAAATCCGTGGACATGGTCCGTTTGACCAAGGACGCGTGGCTCACTGAACGGGAGAAAATGATCAAGACCTGCAGCAAATGCCACTCCGAGCAGTATGCCCGGGAGCAGCTCGCCATGGGAGACTCCATGATGCAGAAAGCCGATCGACTTCTGGCGAAAGGTATCGAGACAGTGGCTGCTATGTACAAGGACGGCATTATAAAGAAACCTGAAAACTATGCTTTTGCCTATCCAGACTTTCTGTATTTTTTGAGGACCGGCGGTGGAAATATGGAGCAGATGTCTCATATAGATCAGGTCTTGTTCCAGATGTACATGAAGCACCGGATGCGGACCTATCAGGGCTTCTTCCATGTCAATCCGGATTATGCCTATTGGTACGGCTGGGCCATGATGACCAAGGATCTGGGTGAGATCAAAGAACTCGCCGGGATCATGAGGGCCACGGCCAAGATGGAGAAATAATCGAGTAGAACGGTGTGGGAGAGCTGGTCTGCTGCGGCCAGGGCATACTGTAACATTCATGCCCTGCGGAAGGGATAAAGGGTGGCAATAATGCAAAAATATGTATGTTCTGTCTGTGGATATGTGTATGACC
>CAZPBZ010000017.1:0-13335 GCA_964584765.1 uncultured Thermodesulfobacteriaceae bacterium | reverse complement strand
TTGTGGAACTGGCCGGCGAATATGACGGAAAAGTCGTGGTAGCCAAGATGGACGTGGACAAGAGTCCTGCTACTCCTGGCAGATATGGCATCAGGGCCATCCCTACCTTAATCGTTTTTAAGGACGGGCAGGTTATAGAGCAGATTACTGGTGCAGTGGGGAAGGCTGTTATCGAATCCGCTATTAACAAGGCGTTGTCCTAATCTTCTGTGATAAATAGATCGCATTATAGAACAAGAAGCCGTATGGGATTATCGGCAAGATGTCTTGTGCTTTTAAGCCTTTTAATCATCGGTATTTTTGCCGGATGTGCCGGCAAGGATAGCGGCATTGAGGCCGGTAAAGATAAAAGCGTGTTTTCATGGTTTCGTTCTGCAGCCGGGCCTTCACCGGAACCGGAGAGCGAGGTTGATTTGTCTGACAAAGCCATGGATTACTTTGTACAAGGGCGCTATATCCTGGCAGGGGAGATATTCCAAAAGGTCAAGGATCGTTATCCCTTCAGCCCGTATGCTATGCTTGCGGAATTGCGCCTTGCAGATTGCAAGTTTTACATGGGCGATTATGACGAAGCCATCTCCCTTTATGAGGAGTTTGAAAAGCTTCATCCCACCAACGAGGCAGTAACATATGTGATCTTTCAGGAGGGTTCCTGCTATTACAGATTAATGGAAGGCCCTGATCGTGATCAGACCTTCACCCACAAGCTTATTGAGACCTATGGGCGGCTCCTTAACAGATATCCGGATAGTCCATACACTTACGAGGTCCGTAAGCGAATGGCAGAGGCAAAGAACCGTATGGCCCAACATGAGGTCGTGGTGGCCCGATGGTATATTCGTACCGGGCAGGTCCCACAGGCCAAAAACCGTCTGGAGACTGCCCTCGACCTTTATCCGGATACTTCGGCAGGAGTAAAGGCTGCGCGTCTTCTCAAAAAGGAAAGGATATCCCAACAGACCTTTACTGCCGAGACAGACAGAGTAAAAGAATCAGAGGAATCCTGGTGGAGGCGTCTGATACCCTTTATCTGAACAAGTGGCAGGAAATGCGCCTGTTGTTTTCCAAGCGTATTTCTTCAGGCTCTATCTTTCTACAAATATCCATGGCCTTGGGACAACGGTCCTGAAAGGCGCATCCCGAAGGAATAGAATCCAAGGCAGGGACATTCCCCGGAATGGAAGTGAGACGTTTGGCGTCTGCGGGAATACCGTATGGTACCGAATCCAGAAGACCTTGGGTGTATGGATGGAGGGGATTGTCGAAAAGATCACGCACTAGGGCCTCTTCAACTATTTCCCCGGCATACATTATGAGTACCCTGTGGGCTATCTGGGCTACTACTCCAAGGTTGTGGGTTATGAGCAGGAGACTGAGATTATGCTGTTCCCGGAGCCTGTTCAGGAGTTCAAGAATTTGGGCCTGTATGGTTACGTCAAGGGCAGTAGTGGGCTCATCTGCTATCAAAAGCTTTGGTTGACATGCAAGAGACATGGCTATCATAGCCCTTTGACGCAGTCCACCTGAGAGTTGATGAGGGTAGGTTGTGATTCTTTCTTCCGGTACCGGCATTCCCACCTGGTTTAAAAGCTCAATAATCCGTTCCCGAACCTGTTTTTTTGGAAGTTTGACATGAGTGGTTATGGCTTCTGAAATCTGGTCTCCAATTGTGAAGACCGGGTTGAGGGCAGTCATAGGCTCTTGAAAGATCATGGCCATTTCCTTTCCCCTGATGTTGCACAATTGACCAAGGGTAAGGTCCATGATATCTGTGCCATCAAATACTATTTTCCCCCTTCTTATGTTGAATGGAGGACTTGGAAGCAGGCCCGGCAAGGAAAGGGCTGTAACGCTTTTTCCACAACCGGATTCGCCCACAAGACAGACATTTTCCCCTTTTTTAATAGAAAAAGAAAGATCCCTTACAGGGAATACAGGCCCCTTATTGGTCCGGATCTCAATTTCAAGCCCTTTTACAGAAAGGAGGATATCATTGCTCACGATTTTTGATCACAGGATTTTGTCCGCCTTTTGTCCCTTAATCAGTTGAACATTGATTTCACGTCCTGCAGGCTTAAGCTGTACCATTACTTCAAAAAGGTCTGATATGTGACTGATTGGGGACGGGATGTCGTCAGGTTGCTCGATGTTGTTTTCTCTGTGAGTTATTACAGTAAACCATGCAGGGAAACCATGTTCCTTGGCCAGTGCTTTGAGTTTGCTTAATGATGCCTGCTCAGTTTTGTCGAATGGCAACCCGTCTAACAAGACTATTTGTGGAAAGAATATACCCTGTTCAGTGAGGTCGTTTAGACGTTCTTCAAGCCGCTTTACGCTGAAGTCCTCAATATTAAAGGTCATAATAAAACGGTGGGGAAGGATCGTCTCCCACATCACATTGGTATTATTTAACTCGTATTGATCTGATATGCGGAGGAGGACTTCCTCGTACCAGAGACATACCTTTTTTATCGGTTGCCCCAGACATATATGAAGTACGTTTTTTCCTCTGAGCAAATTGTCCAGAGCCAGATGCATCAGGAAAGAAGTTTTTCCCTCTCCAGCCCTGGCAAGTACTGCGCCGAATTGTCCGTCCCCTAAGAGGTGGTTGGCATCTTCCTTGATAAATTTTATCGGATTTTTAAGAATTAGATTGTTTTCTGACATATTAAAGACCTTCTTTTTTCCTCTTTAAAAACAATGTATGCGTTTACAGGTTCAGGATTCAGGGTTACCTCTGAACCTTTTAACACACCAGGTTTAAGCAGCCTTTTTCTTTTCCTCGGCAGCTTTTTTTATCAATTCGTCTGCCACGTTTTTTGGTACCTGACGATAGGTGGAAAATTCCATGGTGAACTGGGCCTTTCCCTGGGTGCCTGAGCGCAGGATTGTGGAGTAGCCGAACATCTCAGCAAGTGGGACCTCAGCCTCTATTACGCTTATATTTCCTTCATCCTGTGTACCCAGGATCATCCCTCTTCGCTGGTTAAGTGATCCCATTACAGCTCCCTGGAATTCAGTCGGGGTCTCCACTGCTACCTTCATTATAGGTTCCAGTATGACAGGCTTGGCCTTTCTGTAGCCTTCCAGAAAGGCCTTGCGGGATGCTGCCTGAAAAGCCATGTCAGAAGAGTCCACAGGGTGGGATTGACCGTCGTTGATGACAATCTTTACTCCTGTAACAGGAAAGCCCAATAACTGTCCTTTCTCCATGCTTTTCTTGAAACCTTTTTCGCAGGAAGAGATAAATTCCGTGGGTATGGCACCACCGACTATTTTGTTTTCAAAGACGAATTCGTCTTTAACAGGCTCCATGTAGCCGGCTACCCGCCCAAACTGACCCGCACCACCGGTCTGCTTTTTATGAGTATAATTGAACTCGGCTTGCCTGGTAATAGTTTCCCTGTATGCGACCTGGGGCATGCCCGTGGTAACATATGCGCTGTATTCCCTGCGCATTCGCTCAACATATATCTCAAGGTGAAGTTCTCCCATGCCGGAGATGATAGTGTCTCCGGTCTCATGGTTAACGTGTGCCTTGAACGTCGGGTCCTCTTTGGTAAATCTGGAAAGGGCCTTGGACATTTTGACTTGGGCCTTGTTGTCCATGGGGACAATTGCCAGTGAGATAACCGGCTCAGGTATGTGCATGGAGGTCATGCTATATCTGATTTCAGGAGAGGTAAAGGTATCACCGGACGCACAGTCCACGCCAAAGAGGGCCCCAATATAGCCGGCAGGGATAGATCCTATTTCCTCCATCTGATCTGCATGCATATGTACGACCCTGCCGATCCTGACCTTTTGACCGGTTCTGGAATTTACTATGGTGTCCCCCTTGGAGAGGGTCCCCTGATATACCCTGATGTAAGTGAGCTGTCCGTAACGTCCTTCTTCCAGCTTGAATGCAAGGGCTACAAGAGGTTTTGAAGAATCTGTTTCAAGTTTTTTTTCAACTTCCCCATTTTCCATATCCAGGGCGAAGTTTTCAATATCCATGGGTTGCGGCAAATAGTGAGTTATTGCATCAAGGAGAGGTTGGACTCCTTTATTCTTGTAAGCAGATCCAATGAATACAGGGGTGAGTCCGCGAACAAGAGTCCCGTTTTTTATCGCGTCAATTAAGACATCTGCTGTGACCTTTTCATCAAGGGCGGCCTCCATGAGTTCATCAGAGAACATTGAAGCAGCGTCAATCAGGTTTTCCCTGCGGGCTTCGGCCTCTGCGCGGAGCCCTTGAGGTATTTCTTCCAAACGTATCTGTTCGCCGCTTGGACCATCAAAGTACATGGCCTTCATGGAGATAAGGTCCACAACTCCCTGAAAGTCCGATTCAATGCCTATAGGTATTTGCAGTGCGACTGCGTTGTGGTTCAGCTTTTCCCTGAGTTGCTCTATAACGCGGAACGGGTTGGCACCGCTGCGGTCGCACTTGTTTATAAAGGCAATGCACGGGACCTTGTATCTGGACATTTGCCGGTCAACTGTAATAGACTGAGACTGTACACCTCCAACAGAGCAAAGGACCAGTACGCCACCGTCCAGGACCCTGAGGGCCCTCTCCACTTCGATGGTGAAATCTACATGCCCCGGGGTGTCAATGATATTTATCTCATAGCCCTTCCACTCGCAGTAGGTTGCGGCAGAAGTGATGGTTATTCCCCGTTCTTTTTCGAGCTCCATGAAATCCATGGTAGCTCCGACGCCGTCCTTGCCTTTCACGTCGTGGATGGCGTGAATTCGTTGGGTATAAAAAAGAATTCTTTCGGTAAGAGTGGTCTTGCCCGCATCAATGTGGGCGCTAATGCCAATGTTTCTTACCTTTGCCGGATCTCTATTCATTGCCTATTTAGCCTCAGAAAAAAATAAAATTTAATACTGATATACTAATAATTGAGGAATTGCGAAATCCCTAAATCCGTAAATCCCCCAACAAGATGAGAGGCGCGGTTTTTAACTTTTTACATTAAGCTTGTCAAGACAAAATATATCTTATGTTTATCATGCCTTACAGCATAATTGCTGTCACTTGTGAGTATGACTGGCAACTGTTAAGTTATGCGCATGAGCCACTTGCATGGAAAAATTAATTCTTATCAAACCATCAAAGTCAAAAGACCTTAAGTGAAACATAAAAATAGACGAGTAGCCATTACAGGCATTGGTATTATTTCCAGTTTGGGTCTGAATAGAGATGAAGTTCAGACCTCACTCCGGGAAGGAAGAAGCGGCGTACGTTTTCTTTCTGAACGTAAGGCTTTGGGGTTTCAGAGTGCGCTTAGCGGTGTTATTGAGGGCTTTGATCCGAAGAGTGTTCTGGACCGGAAGCAGCGCAAGACACTGCCGGAATATGGCCTCTGGGCCTGGTCCGCGGTGTCTCAGGCCCTGGACCAGGCTGGTATTTATCCTGATAGTTTGACTGGTGACGAGAAAACAGGAGTGGTGTTCGGCAACGATTCCTCTGCTGTCACCGCAGTTGAGCAGGTGGATATGCTTCGATCTGCAGGGGAGACAAGGGCCATAGGCAGTGGACACATATTCCGGCTGCTCGCCAGTACTGTTACCCTCAATCTGAACACCATTTTGGGAATACGTGGAGTGTCCTGGACTGTGAGCGGGGCCTGCGCGAGCGGTATCATGGCTGTGGGCCAGGGGGCGGAAATAATAACCTTTGGCAGGCAAGATCGCATAATTTGTGGTGGGGTGCAGGAAATTTCCTGGGAATCCATGTGCAGCTTTGATGCCTTGGGGGCCTTTTCGCGCAGGGAAAACGATCCTGAAGCGGCTTCTCGTCCGTTTGATCAAGATCGGGACGGGCTGGTCCCCAGCGGTGGGGCCGCTGCTATTGTTTTGGAGGCATTCGAATTGGCCGAGGCACGAGGTGCTCAGATATTGGGCGAGGTCATGGGTTATTCCAACACATCAGACGGTCACCACATAGCGGTGCCGAGCGGGGAGGGGTTGGAACGTGCAATGCGCTGTGCTCTGATGGATGCTGCCCTTTCCCCTGATGACATTGATCTGGTTTTATCACATGCCACATCAACCCAGGCTGGTGACAGGGCAGAGGCAATTGCCCTGCGCAATGTTTTTGATTTGGATGGGGCAAAAAAAGGCCCAATCGTGTCCGCAGTAAAGGGGCTGGCCGGTCACGAATTCTGGATGGCAGGCGCATCACAAGTGGTCTATGGTCTGCTGATGGCATGGGGCGGTTTCGTGGCAGGGAATCCCAACCTTGAAGTGCCGGATCCTGCTGCAGAGGTCTTATATCTCCCCAAAAAGACGGTTACGTTCAGGCCACGTTTTATGCTTTGCAATGCATCCGGTTTTGGTGGGACCAATGCCTGCCTGGTTGTAAGGATTGCTCGATGAAGGCTGAAGTCGTTGTCATAGGGAGCGGGATAAGCGGTCTGACAGCCGCGGCCCTGCTTGCCAAAAAGGGCAGACGAGTAATTATACTGGAGCGAAACAAGAGGCCCGGTGGGGCGTTAAAACGCTTTACACGCAGAGGAATTCCCTTTGACATTGGTTTTCACTATTCAGGTGGTATGGGAAAGGGAGAAATACTGCGGGCTCTGTGGGAATATCTGGGTATCTGGCCTCGTCTTGTCGTACTTCCCTTTCCCCCGGAAGGTAATGAGAACCTGAGAATAATGGATTCCGGCAGAATCGTCCGGGCCTTTTTCTCCTATGATCGTCTGGAAGACGAACTGCAACGGGTCTTTCCAGACGAAAAACAAGGGATCTCCACCTATCTCAATAAAATCAAGGAAATTTCCAATACTATCCCATTCTTTAATCCGGATCTCCCCCTTACTCCATATTTACATGACCTGTTCTCTCCGAAAGGCATGAGCCTGGCTCAACTCCTGACATCCCTGATTCAGGACACGGATCTTCATGCCGTGCTGTCAACACCGGCATTCCTCTATGGAGTTCCGCCCAGGGAGGTTAATCTTACTATCCATGCCTCAGTTGCCCACCCGCTATATTCCGGGGTCTGTGCCATAGATGGCGGCGGGCAGGCCATAGTGGATGCTTTTTTAGCAACCCTGGCAGAAGCAGGTGTGGATATTCTGATCGGACAGGAGGTTGAATCGGTTATAGTAAAGGAAAATCAGGTGGCAGGAGTCAAGATTTCCGAGGGAGAGATATGCGCCTCTCATGTGATCTACACAGGTCATCCCACCAGCCTTTTGGACCTGGTCCCTGATGGAATATTCCGGAAGGCCTTCTGTAATCGTATGCGGAATCTGATAAATACCGACTCTATGTTTATAGTATTCGGGACCATAGATGATCCTGATACACTGGGAGACCTGACATGGGTCAATTATTACAACATCCGTACTGGTCTGGACATAATGGATTTAGACTTGATGCATCCGGAAAAATCGATCATGATTAACGCCCCTGGACGCAGGGATTCGGATTCCACAGGTGCATCACGGGGAGTCCTGTTGATACGGATGTCAGTCTGGGACGAAGTAGCCCGTTTTGATCAGGGTGCGCAAGGAAAACGCAGCGCGGCATATAGAAAGTGGAAAGCAGAATCTGCCGATAAGATGATAGAGCAGGCAGGCAGGCTCTGGGGTGATGCCTGCAGCCGTATAGAACCCCTGGCAATAGGGACCCCTCTTACATTCAGAGACAGACTGGGTTCACCCATGGGAGCAACATATGGAGTTCGGCACAGCATGAACCAATTCAGTCCCGGAGTCAGGACCCGTTTGCCGGGTTTATGGCTTAGCGGACAGGGGACGTTAATGGCCGGAATAATGGGGGCCTCGCTTGCCGGCATGGTGACCGTAGGTGAAATTGAAGACCTGGAACCCCTGTGGGACGAGGTGAGGCAGTGTCGCTGAAGCGGGTAGTCATCACCGGGCGTGGGGCCGTATCGCCATTTGGGTTAGGGACGGCTGATCTATTGGATGGGGTGTGGAATGGGCGATCCGGCATACAACTAATGTCGGATTGGGAGAATATTCAAGGACTTCAATGCCACATGGCAGGGCCGGTTCCGCCCTTTGATGCCAAGCCCTTATTGCCCCGTGCTATTCGACGAACTATGGGGCCAATGGCCATTTATGCCACCCTGGCCGCCAAAGAGGCAGTCTCGGATTCCGGGCTTGAGCTGGACTTTCTAACATCAGGAAGGGTAGGGGTGGCAATCGGGTCCACTACCGGGAGTCCCACAATATACGAGGCATTGTACAGGCAGTTCTTACCCGAAGAAAGTGTTGAACATGTCCGCTCCGGGATGTTTTTTAAGATTATGGGGCATTGCTGCGCAGCCAATGTCTGCTTTGCTCTTGGAATAACTGGCGAACAGTGGGCACCCACAAGCGCCTGCACCTCATCAGCACAGGCCCTGGGTCTTGGTTATATGTTGATTCGCTTCGGCCGGCAGGAAGCGATGCTGTGTGGCGGAGCTGACGAGGTCCATCCTACGGTCACAATGGTGTTCGACGTGATAAAAGCGGCCTCACGATGTCATGATCTCCCCTTGACCACTCCCAGGCCATTTGACCTGAACAGGGACGGAGTCGTTTGTGGTGAAGGTGGTGGTGTCCTGGTCCTGGAAAGCCTGGACTCTGCCTTGAGGCGCAAGGCAAAGATTTATTGTGAGATCCTTGGGTTTGGTCATGTAAATGACAGCAAGAGCATTGCCAATCCGCATGAGGACTCCATGGCCAAGACAATGCATAATGCCTTGGCCGAGGCCGGATTGAATGGAGATGATATCGATTATGTAAATGCACATGCCACAGGAACCGTGCTTGGAGATATAGCAGAGGCCGTTGCAATCCATACCATATTTGGTAAATATGTGCCGGTCAGCTCGTACAAAGGGCATCTGGGGCATACCCTTGGTGCTGCCGGGGCACTTGAGACAATAGTGCTCCTTGAGATGTTGGACCGGCAGGAGGTTGTGCCGACCCTTAATCTGGAAAGGCCCGATCCTGCTTGCTCAGGTATCAATCTGGTACATTCAGTGGACAAGCTCCCAATGAACATAGTACTTAAGAACAACTTCGCACTGGGTGGTGTTAACACCGCCATGGTGCTGCGGAGGTGGACAGCATGATATCAGACGAACAGGTCCGCCGGCGGGTAACGCAGATTATGGCAGAGGAATTCGAGCTCGAACCCGAACTACTTCAGCCGACCGCCACTCTGTATGAGGATCTTGGGCTGGACAGCCTTGATGCGGTAGACATGGTAGTGGCCCTGGAAAAGGCATTTGGGATGAAGATGACCGATGAAGAGGCAGTGCGGGCTGTGAGGACTCTGGGCGATCTTTTTGAGCTTGTCAGTCGTCTTAAGAATCAGCAAGCTGCCAAGGAGTAGTAAGTGGGCCTTAAAAAGCTGTTGCTCAACCTGTATATCTGGCCTGTCTTTGCTATTTTCACTGTTTTCTGTCTCTCTTTTATACTCCCCTTGCTATTGATATACAGCGTCTTTGCAAACCAGCCAATGGACAGAGTAATCAGGAAGAGTATTCGTCTTTATGGCTGGGCATTGGTGCGTGTTGTCCCCTTTATGGCCCCGGTGACCGTAGAAAACTTTTCCGACGGAATTAAACCTCCGGTAATATTTGTGGCCAATCACAATTCCTCAATAGACCCTTACCTTTTTGGTATGCTGTCGTTTGAAAATGCCTTTGTGACATCGTGGCCCTTTCGAATTCCGGTCTATAAGTGGTTAATGCGACTGGCGCGTTACATAAATTCAAATGATGGCTGGGAAGTAGTCCAGAGCAGAGGAGAGGAACTACTGGCATCGGGGTGTTCTCTCATATTCTGGCCTGAGGGACACCGCTCCAGAGACGGCAGGCTTGCGCGTTTTAAAAATGGGGCTTTCCGGTTGGCTTGTAATACAGGAACATCCATAGTACCGGTGTGTATCCTGGGGACTGACCACCTGATGCCCCCGGGTAGCAGGTTTCTCACACCATTCAGGGTGAAGATGGTCATCCTGCCTCCGATAATACCATCCAGGCGTGGGGATAATCCGGACTGTATTCGCGTGTTGAAGGATCAAGCCAGGGAATCCATAGCGAAAGAGTTGGCTAAGCAAGGCATGAATCCCTTCAAAATCACTGGCTATAAGTCTGACATGATGTCCGATCTAATCACATCTTCGGCTATTCGCGGCAATGACTAAATGTAGTTTGACGCAGAGCCGCTATTCTTTGAAGACTGCTTTAGAGTGGCGGGACGCAGACCCGGAAAAAATAAAAAATTTCCAGGTAGGACTTTTGCGAAACCAGGTTCAGCAAGCCAGTCGAGCCCCTTATTACAAGCAACTTCTGAAGGCGCTGGATTGCAGCTTTGAAGACATAATTACCTTGGAAGATCTCAGGTCCTTGCCGTTTACCAGCCGCAAAGCATTAGAAACGGACCCGGCAGCCTTTCAGGCAGTTGAAGCCTCATCAATAGCCGATCTGTCACTAACTTCAGGCACAACAGGAAATCCCATATTAGTGCCATACACCAGGAGCGACATTGAGCGGCTTGCCTTTAACGAACTCATGGCCTTCTGGGGCACGGGGGTCCGGCCTGGAGACCGCTATCTTATCTGTGTGACCCTGGACCGGTGTTTTATCGCCGGGCTGGCCTATTTTTCCGGTCTTGTCCAGCTTGGTGCCACTGCCATCCGGAGTGGACCCGGCCAGTCCGCCAGACAGTGGGAACTGATAAGCAGGCTCAAACCTGATGGAATTGTGGGCGTGCCTACGTTCCTGTTAAAGTTGGCGCAGTGGGGAGAGGCCCAGGGGTATTCTCCCAACAGCTCCGGGGTGCATTCTCTTGTCACAATTGGTGAACCGGTCCGGGGGCCGGATCACTCCTTGATCCCTCTTGGTAAAGATCTGGAAGAGGCCTGGGGAGCGCGCGTCTATTCTTCGTACGCTGCAACTGAGTTGGAGACCTGCTTTTGCGAGTGTCATGCCTCTTGCGGTGGGCATATCCATCCGGAACTTGCCTTGGTTGAGATCGTGGATGAAGATGGAGATGTTCTGCCGACAGGCGAAGCCGGTGAAGTTGTGGTCACCCCGCTGGGCGTGGAGGGCTTTCCTCTTATCCGTTTTCGTACTGGAGATGTGGCCCGGCTTCATACAGACCCATGCCCATGCGGTTGGCTTACAACTCGTATGGGCTCTATAGAAGGAAGGCTTGCTCACCGCCTCAAGTTTCATGGGACTACTATCTATCCGGAGATGATCTTCCAGGCACTCATGGGGTACAGACATGTGGAGGAGGCCTATGTGGAGGTGAGGTCTTTTTATGATCTTTCGGATGAAATAAGGGTGGTTGCAGGCACAGACGCATCAGATATTGATGCAGACATGGTGGCCGAATTCCTTCAGGCTCGCCTCAGGGTCCGTCCTGAGGTAATAGTAAGGCCCAGGCAAGAAGTGCTAAGCACTATGGAAAAGGCAGGCGGACGAAAGCTGAAACGTTTTTTTGACTTTAGGGATAATAATAAACCATGAGTTTTTTTGAAAAACATTGGGGACTTGAGTTCTCTCAAGAAGAGATCGCCGAGGCCCGTGCCGGAAATGGACTCCTGTCCCTGGAACTTGAACTGTCGAGGGCGTGCAATCTGCGCTGTATATACTGTTATGCGTCATCCGGCTTACCTATGGAAAACGAACTTTCACTACCTGAAATACTGGACGTAGTGGACCAGGCCGTAGCCCTTGGAGCTAAAAAAATCATCGTGTTAGCCGGTGGCGAGCCCTTGCTCTATCCGTATCTGATAGATGTCATAGATTACATACTGTCCAAAGGCGTAAAAGCAGACCTTTTTACTAACGGGACGCTGATAACGCCGTCCAAGGCCAGGGCCCTTTATGACAGGGGTGTCGCCGTGGTCGTTAAGATGAACAGCAGACGCCCTGATATCCAGGACTTTCTGGCCGGACATCCCGGGACATTTCAGGCCATAGAGCGAGGCCTCGAGGCCTTAAAGGCTGTTGGTTACCCGGATGAGGAACACGTACTTGGAGTTGAAACCGTCATATGTCGTCAGAACTATGAAGAACTTCCCCAATTGTGGCGATGGGCCAGAAAACAGGGAATCATCCCCTATGTAGAAGTCATGACCTTGCAGGGCAGGGCAAAAGAGCATCCTGATCTGGAGGTATCAATTCAAAAAACCAGGACCCTGCTTGAGACCCTTGCAAGGATTGATGCCGAGGAGTTCGGCAACAAGTGGATTCCCCATCCACCATTGGCGGCCTCTCACTGCGCCAGGCATGAGTACTCATGCACTGTGATCGCCAATGGAGACATCCATCCATGCCCTGGAGTAAACCTGTCTGTAGGAAATGTCCGTGAAGATACACTGGAGCATATCTTAAACAAGAGCCCGGTTATCCGGGAACTCAGAAATATACGGAAATTGATAAAGGGGCGTTGCGGCACATGTGAGCTGAAATATAGATGCTACGGTTGCCGGGGAAATGCCTACCAGATCACCGGCGATTATCTGGCCGAAGATCCTATGTGCTGGTTTTCTTAAGAAAAATTCAAGCTGGTGAAGATTCTCCTTGTCAACCCTCCCAATTGCGGTCGCAGTATTCCGGAAGAACAATACGGAATCGATTCCCTGAAACAGATATTTCGCGGGGAACCCCTTGCACTCGAGGTCCTGGCAGGTAACCTTGAAACACACGAGGTCCGTATTGTCGATCTCAAGGCAGAACCTTCCACGCTGCAAGGTATTCTCTCTGAGTTCAGGCCTGATATTGCCGGAATTACCGGGGTGACCTGTGAAGCCAACACCATGCTCATGCTCGCATCGGAAATCAAGGAGGTTTGCGGTGCAATAGTGGTGGTAGGGGGTATGCATGCCAGCAATGACCCTGAGTTCTTTAATCAACAAAACATTGATTATATTGTCATAGGTTTGGGAAAGGCGAGCCTGAGAGAACTTGTGTCAACCATTGAGTCAGGAGGCGAGACAAGGACCATTGCCGGCGTTGCCAAGACCAATCCGGGAAGTCGTCTCTCATATATTCCTCGAAGATACTGTGCCCTTGACCTGGTGGATGAAAAATCTCCTTGTTACGATCTTGTAAGGCAATACCGTGAGAGCTATACACTGTCGTCTCTGAATCTCAGAGTTGGTTTTGTAGCTACGGCTTTCGGCTGCCCATACAACTGTTCATTTTGTTGCATTGCCGGCCAGGCAGGAGGTCGCTATCTTACCCACAGAATCGAAAGCATTTTGCGCGACATCCGGTTGCTTGAGGACATTCCTGTTATCCGTCTGGTTGATGCCAACACCTTTGGCAATCCCAATCACGCACGCAGGCTGTGCGAAGGT
>CAZPBZ010000016.1:0-13700 GCA_964584765.1 uncultured Thermodesulfobacteriaceae bacterium | reverse complement strand
TTGGAGAGGTTTCCGTCACTGTGTGGCCAAAAGTTCTAAAGGATATTTGCGCAAAGAAAAACATACATGTCCTGTAATAAGGGCCTGGTGATAATTCGGCATAGTTATACATGATCGGCATAGATTTTGGCTTTGGCTGGATATGGGAAGGTACCGGATGATTGAACGCATAAAGATCAATAAACTGCTATGCCTTGATGCAGCAGTTGATGAAGTTGTTGTTAAAGGGTGGGTAAGGACAAGGCGTAGCTCAAAGGGATTTTCGTTCATCGAGGTAAATGACGGATCCTGCCTCAAAAACATTCAGGTCATTGCTGACAACTCTTTGGATAATTATGATGCTATTGACCGGCTTACTACCGGGTCCGCGGTGGCGGTTTTTGGCAACCTGGCAAAATCCCCCGGAAAGGGGCAGAAATGGGAAATTCATGCAAAGAATATAGAAATAATAAGCAGCGCCCCTGAGGACTATCTCCTTCAAAAGAAACGTCACAGTGATGAGTTTCTGAGGACCATTGCCCACCTGCGGCCAAGAACAAACAAGTACGGCGCGGCTTTCAGGATCAGGTCCGAACTTTCATATGCTATACATAAGTTTTTCAGGGACAGAGGATTCAGGTATATTCATACGCCGATACTGACAGGTTCTGATTGTGAAGGAGCGGGAGAACTCTTTCAGGTAACAACTCTTGATATGGGAAATGTGCACTGCGTTGACGGAAAAGCCGATTATTCATCGGATTTTTTTGGCAAGGAAGCCGGACTAACCGTGTCCGGCCAGTTGTCGGCTGAAATGTTTGCTCTTGCGCTTGGTGACGTTTATACGTTCGGTCCTACATTTCGCGCGGAAAATTCCAATACATCACGGCATGTGGCGGAATTCTGGATGATTGAACCTGAGATGGCGTTTTGTGATCTTGACAAGGACATGGATGTCGCAGAGGAGATGTTGAAATATCTGACAGGCGTTGTTCAGGAAAATTGCGCAGAAGACATTGAGCTTTTTGCGAAATTTGTTGACAAGGAACTTAAAAATACACTTGAAAATATTTTGTCCTCTGATTTTGAGAGGATCAGTTATAAAGAAGCTGTTGAGATTCTTGAAAAGTCAAAAAAGAAATTTGAGTATAAAATTAACTACGGTATGGACCTTCAGACTGAACATGAACGCTATCTTACTGAAAAATATTTTGAAAAACCTGTAATTGTCTATAATTATCCCAAAGATATAAAACCGTTTTACATGAGGATTAACGATGACAACAGGACCGTTGCAGCCATGGATATCCTTGTGCCCCGAATAGGGGAAATCATCGGCGGGAGCCAGCGGGAGGAACGGCTTGATATGCTTGAGGCGCGAATGAAGGAGATGGGTATGCCTCTGGAGGATTACTGGTGGTATCTTGATTCCAGGAAGTACGGAAGCGTTCCGCACAGCGGTTTCGGCCTCGGCCTGGAGCGCCTTCTGATGTTTCTTACCGGGATAAGCAATATCAGGGATGTTATTCCTTTCCCTAGAACTCCCAAAAATATCGAATTTTGATTATGTTAATTTCAAATTAATTATAGAGACTTTGACATTGTGAAGCACAAAAATATTCCATTAAATGAACGTATTATCTTTGCCTTAGATGTAGACTCCAAAGAAGAGGCAAAAAAATGGGTTGATCTCTTAGGAAACCACATAAATTTCTATAAAGTTGGCCTGCAATTGTTCCTGGCGGAGTGGTTTCCTGTTATCGAAATGATTACAAAGCGTGGCCATAAGGTCATGGTTGACCTCAAATTTTTTGATGTTCCGGAAACAGTCAAATCGGCTATTAGACAGTTGAGAAATAGAAATATTACTTTTGCCACTGTGCATGGCAATGATCCAATTCTTCGGGCAGCAGTTGAAGAAAAAAGTGGGGTTAAAATTCTGTCAGTTACTGTATTGACCAGCTATGGCGAAGAAGACATGGAGGAAATGGGCTTTTCCGGTACAATTGAGGATTTGGTTTTTAGCCGAGCCAAGCGTGCTTTAAAGCTGGGGTGTGACGGCGTTATTTCTTCCGGTCTTGAGGCGCCTCGCCTAAGAGATGCTTTGGGTGACAGTTTTCTCATAGTTACTCCCGGTATCAGGCCAGGCAAAAATGTCGAAATCCCTGAAGATGATCAAAAACGAATCATAACAGCTCAAGATGCCATAAGAAATGGTGCTGATTATGTGGTTGTTGGTCGTCCTATCAGTAAAGCTAAGGATCCCGTTGCGGTTGTAGAATCCATGCAAAATGAGATCCAAAAAAGGTTGGCTTCATAATTCGTTTCTTCCCATACGGGTCCTTAGAAAGAGTGTGGGCGTTCAAAGGTTCCATGGTTCATGGTGCTGTGTATGGCTCCCTCCATAGGCATGTGCCATGACTGCAGCAATACAGACCACAGCAAGGAGAGAATTGACATACTGGGGCACGGATATCAGGCAGTGTATTCCCAGAGCACAGAGCCCTGCCAGAAACCCCAGGGCCAACGGTTCCGGCATGGTGTAAATCTTTTTCAAGGTCCTGATCCCCGCACCGGCCAAGACCAGAGCAATCCAGAAGGCCGCGACCAAAGCAGCTATCCCGCCTTCCAGCAGTATCTCCAGAACAAGGTTGTGGGCATGCCATAGCAGTGGTTTTACATCCTTTTCCTTGAACCATGCATCGTCCTTTGATCTGGTGACGTATCTGGAGATATGGTTACCATAGCCCCAGCCCAGGAAAGGCTGTTCTTTTATCATGGCCCACGCGGACCTGTAATACCCTTTCCGGTCTTGCAATGCCTGGTCTTCAGTAATTAATTTGCCTGGAGAAAATACAATGTCGGTGACCCGCTGGTGGAGAGGGGAATTCTCGGGCAAGGTGCCAAAAAATCCCGCCACGATCACTGCACACACAGCCAGGACAGGCCAAAGCCTTCGACTAATGAACGCTGAGGTCGTCAATATCATGCCAAGGGCCACGAAAGACCCTCGCGTCCCATTCCATAACAAGGCTACGATCTCACTAGCAACCAGTACACCCAACAAGGCCTTTATCTGCCAGGCATTCTTAAAAAACAGAAGACTGAAGCTCAAAGGAATTACCAGGTCCAGGTACTTCCCATAGCGGGTTGCCACAGGGAAAATACCTTCAATCCGGCCTCCTTTTACGTCCAAAAGGACAAAACCCAATAATACGACTAACATGGCAGCAAGGACCACAGACCAGGCGAGATGACTGATTTGTCTGCCGTAGCGGAGTTGTTGCCATGTCGAGTGATAAACGATCACAATAGGCAACAAGGTCCGCAAAAGGGCCTTCAGGCTATATTGAACATCCACGGATAACGCGGATGAGATGACCATAGCTATTCCATAGGCCCACAGGGGATAGTCCAGTGGAGAAGAGATCCACTGACGCTGGTATATGCAGTGCAGCAGGTCTGCGGCCATGATTACCAGAAGTATTGTCCTGGGAATGGACAGCCAATGGCCCAAAAGGTTACTGAAGGGAAGTAGGAAAACATACATCAGCAGGGCTGCCCACGCCCCGAGGCGGAGCATGCCGGCCAATTTTTCATTGGGGGAAATACTGGTTGTAACTTCCCCTGCCGCTTCATTGCTTTGCTCAAACGACCCTGACACGAGCACTCCTCTTTTTTCTGTGCCTAGCTTGGTGTTCTGAGAGTATTGTCCTCAGGCGATTTGCCACATCCCGTCTCTTTTCATTATCTTGCCATACCCCGCCTTCTCTACTGTAATGTATGAGGAAACGATAGAGTTCAGAAGGTAAAAGTATTTCGGAAAACGATGTGAGAAGTCTCCCCAGGTCTGCCGTCCTGTCTTTGTCAGAGATATCGGGCTTCAGCCTGGCACCGTCCAAATCTATGAGCCACAGCCTCTCCTTGCCTTTGTCAGTTTCCAGAAGTATGTTATTGGCCTTCAGGTCTCCGTGGCAGACTCCGGATGCATGAAGTTTGGCAATAAGACCCGCTACCCCTGCCACTGTCCCGGCCTGCCATCCTGAGTCCTTCATGCGCCTGCTCATAAAGGCCCTTATCCGTTCGCCAGGCACATATTCAGTAACCAGATAGCTTCGCATCAACAGGCCAAATCTCCGCTCCTCCAGTATAGCTACAGGGGCCGGTGTGTTCACTCCGTTTTGAATAAGGTGTACTGCCAACTTACGAACCCGCCATGGCCTTGAAGGCCTGAAAATGGTCTTTGCCGTATGTATCATTCCCCTTTGATTATAGCGCTTTAGGAAAAAAGGCCTTTCTCTAATCATTACACGGCCTGCCTTGGTGCGGGCAGAGTTCTTAAAGAGCAGGTCCGATGCATTGAGAAGGCTGTCCGGATCTGACAGGGCCTCAAGCATCTCAGGAATGCAGGCATCCAGGCGTATGAGGCCCTTTAACGGACCCAGCTCAAGGGCTTGAAACTGGAATTTGGTATCCATCATGAGCCTTCAGCCGGGAAGGACTTGAAACAGATCATGCCCTGGAGAACGGTTTTCCATTACATTCCTGAAAAGGGATATGAGGGCCCCTGTATTACTGGGTAGATTAAAGTCCTTGACAACCTTTTTTCTTCCCGCATCTCCCATCCTGATGCGCTCATCAGGTGCACTCACCAGGCGTGATATGGCCTCTGCCAGGGCAGGGGCATTACCAGGCGGTACGAGCAGTCCGGTTTTCCCATGCTCAACTGCCTCAGGGATGGCAGAGACAGTGGTCGAGACCACAGGGAGGCCCATGGCCATGGCCTCGAGTATAACGTTTGGAATCCCGTCCCTGCTCTTGTCACTCGCAATGATGCAGGGCAGCACAAAGGCGTCTGCATCTTCCAGCAGCTCCCGGACCTGACTGTGAGGTATGCTCCCGGCAAGTCGTATTATATTACCAAGTCCCTTACGGGCAATCAACGCTTCCAGGGCCTCACGGTCAGGACCTTCCCCGACGATGGTGGCCTTAATGGAAAACCCCCTGTCCTTCAACAGGACACATGCCTCAATCAGAAAAGGAAAACCCTTCTTTTCCCTCAGCCTTCCTACGGACAATATATGAAATGGTATCTGCCCGGGAAGTACCTTCTTATGGGGTCTGCATTTAAATTGTTCAAAGTCTATGCCGTGATAGACCTTGACTACCCTGTCTGGGCAGGATTGAGCATAATGTTCCCTCAGATATCTGGCATTGTAGCCGGTACAGGTCGCACAAAAGACCGCATTTTCTATCTTTTCCCTCATCTGCCAACATGACCTGTAGATATCATTGGCATGTGCTGTGAAGCTGTAGCCAATACCTGCCAGCGACGCTGCCACCCTGGCTGCGGACGTGGAGTGATAGGCGTAATGGGCGTGGATGTGGTGGACATTATGCCTTTTTACCCAATCGGCCAGGTATACTGCCTGGAAAAAATGGTGCAGCCGGCGACAGACCCTGGTACGCAGAAGACTATAGGCCGTTCTGTATCTGTTTGGCCAGACCCGGCTGTTGGCAGAAAACACCACCGAAGTGCATGGCCTTGGGATCTCCATGGCAGGGATCTCGTTGTATGGCGGCTGGGCTGCCATTTCCCTGTTTAATCGAAAGGCAAGGAGGTAATATTTAATTCCTTGGCGACGCATCTCCCGGAGTTCGTTCAGGATAAAGGTCTCGGTGGTAACTGGGAACCGGGTTAGTACATATAGGATTGTCCCTTCAGATAAGGCCATACTTTCGTTTTTAGCTGCCATTTACTTTATCTGCTGAGCCTCTTACAAAACTCCGTCTTACGACCATATCGTTTTGCACTTGCCTGGTCGATATCTCTTAACAACACGCGTGCTGTATCACCAAGACCGGAATTTGCCCGAACATAGGCCTTCAGAAAATGGAGCCTGGCCCTTTGGGAGATGGAGCCAAGGTTGGGATGGTTCAGGAGTGAAAGGTCCTTAATGATATGTCTATTTAGCTTCGTTCCTGGCTTGCTCACTCGCTCAGTGTCCAGATAGGCAAAGGAAAATCCCTGTTCCCCTTTCTCCTCTACAAGGACATTTCCAGGGTGGAGATCTCCGTGGGTGATGCAGCATCCATGGAGACGGGCAATCTCCTGACCAAGAGCAGAGGCAAGCCTGGCCTGTCTGCCTGGTGCGAGATGCCGTTCCCGGAGGTATGCTCTGAGTGGGATGCCGAAGATCTCAAGGGTCACCAGCAGAGAAAAATTTCCACGGCCAAGACCTTTACCCTCTGCTACTGCCACAACTTCCGGTGTATTCAGGCCGTGCTCCAAGAGAAGCCTTGCACCCTGCCAGGCCCGGTATGCACGGGACCCCCGCCACATAGCCCTTATTCTCCCCCATCCCGTTTCAGCCTTGAAATACTTAAAGTACAAGGTGTTATCAAGGCAAGGCATCCTGAGTACTGTTGTGTTTGGCACGGTAGGCAGGACCTCACAGTCCGGTCTTTGAGCAAGCTCATCAGGGCCGCTTACCAGCAGCTTCAGGAAGTCGTGATTTTTCCAGAGGGGAGCAACCCATATTGAACTGCCTGTCGTGCAATCTGTCCCGCGGCAGAGGACAAGTTTCAGCGGCGGCTCCACGGTCATAAGCCAATGATTCCAGCCCTTTTCAGAGTCTCAAACATGGAAATAAAGCGGTGTTCATATGTATACTCTGCCAGGACCCTCTGCCTTCCGGCCCGGGCTATACGTCTTCGGTCTTCCTCATGCCCCAGGTAATAACGGATTTTGTCTACCATTTCATCATGATCGTCAAAGACCTCGATCTCCTTGCCTGGGACTAAGACTTCCTCTATCCCTTTTACACGACGGCACAGATAAAAGGCCCCGCAACCCACTGCAGTATATATTCTGACGCTCATGGAGAGGCGCATATCAGGATAAGAATCCAGGGAAAGAAATATCTTACACGCGCGGGCAACCTTTGAAAATGTTTCATGATACACGAACTCTCCGCCATAGGACCTGCATACCTTGGAAAAAAGAAAAGATAGGTCCTTGAGCTTCTTGGCTGGCCTTGGCCCCCACCACTTGAGCTGAAATCCTGCGTTAATCACCTGATTCAGCATCTGCCGTCTGGCAAGATACTGGGGCAATGAGCCAAGGTTTCCCGCAAAGGCCACCTGAGATCCATAGTGCGCCATGTCTTCATAAGTCAACGGCGTATCAGGATAGAATGATGGGGCAAAGGCCTGGGAGAGCCAGGCTACCTTCTCTATCCCGGCTGCCTCGTACTCCGGAATCCTTCCCTGGGTCATGGTAAAAAAGAAATCTGAAGACCTTCCCATATTGATCATATGTTCATCTGGAGGAATCGGATCAGGGTACCATATGACAAAAGGTATCCCCTGGGAGCGGATCTCCTGTATCATGTCAACGGTCATGCCGTCGGCCTTTGTAGCAATTGCCAGGACAGGACGCCTTCCAATGGCACGAGAGAGCTGGTTCAACTGACTGGGCGTGTCCAGACATATCGCAGCCCATCCCATATCCTCCAGGGCCTTTGCCATGAAATGGCCATTGTTCCATGGCTTCCTGAATTTTGTAAGAAGCAGTATGGAAGGTCTTTCCTTCATGTATATTCTCTGATCACTTGTCCGTTATGGGCAGGCCTGCTGCCATTGGGAACCCTCCCCCGGTATAAGAGGGCAGGACAAAGGCCCTGATAAGGCAATCAAATCCCTTAAAGGCTATCAGCCTGCCAAGTGCGAGGACATTTTGTCTCCTGGGATATTGTCAAATTACAGCCCGTGTTTAAGTGTATGACGTCTTATACGTTCACTTTTTCTGAGTATTGAATGCCAAAGCGGAATTATTCTTCTTCCAGGATGATATATTGAATTATAGACCTTCCAGAAGCGCAGAATATCCTGCCTGGTTATATATTGGGCCGAAGAAAAGTGCAGTTGGGCAAGGTCTTTTACCTGCCATCTCCTGGGCAGCCTCCTATGCTGTTTCACGCGCTGAAGGTCTATGAGCGTCAGGGGGAGACCATTCTGCTCAGAGCCGCACAGAAAGTGGCAAAGGTAAAGGTCCTGATGGTACAATCCTTCTATGTGCATCCTTGCCACGATATTAGCTACATCTTCAATTATTTTCCGCTTTGCCGGAATAGCCTGTGTATTTCTACAGGACCCTTCTCCAAGATACCTTTCCGCCCACTCACTGAGTTTCATCACATGTCTCACACCCTCTGAGAGGACCAATGAACTTTTACCATCCTGCCCCCAGGCTACCGGTACAGGCCCTGGAAGGCCACGCTGCATGAAGGTCCACATGGCATGCCATTCCTGCCCGGCACCCGGAGCCGGTCGCTTAAGGCTGAGACATGCCTTCAACCTCTCCCGTATCTTCGGCAGTGTATAGCGTTTAAGGAAAAAGGTTCTTTTTTCTCCAGTCTCTGTTTCGAGATCAAGTCGAACGGTATTTCGTTCTTTAATAGCACACTTTGCCACCGCGTGTCCTGGGTGTGACATCAACGCCTTAAAAGTCGCGAGACCATTGGACTCAAGGAGCGGGAGAAATGCTCTGTTGACCTCAAGCCCTCCCTTATCTATCACCGCGATTTTCTCTTCACCCATGCCGGAGATTCCTCTTATGATCCAGTTCTGAGAGGAGCTCTGCAGTCTGCATGGCATTTCTCTGGAGGGTGAAGGACTTGATACTTATATGGGCCTGCTTGCGCCATTCTGACCATTGTTCCCTTCGGGATTCGAATTCTCTGAGTGCAGCCTCCATCTCATCTACACTGTCACTGTCCCTTATAACATAGCCGGTCTGACCCGGTTTCACTGCCTCCGCCCCTCCGGCCTGGGCTGTTGTAAGCACGGGAAGTCCGCAGGCAAGGGCCTCTATGTGTACGTTTCCAAAGGGATCATATGTAGTTGGAAGCACCAGGAGATCGCTGGCACCGTAGAGATCCTGTATGTCCTTGCGCCTTCCCAGAAAGTGAACTCTTGATGCTATGCCGAGCCTCGCGGCCTTTTTTCGATAAGGCACTTCTTTGTCCTGTCCGGCAACCAGGAGCTCCCAGGGAAAATTGAGCTTTGACAGGGCCTTAAGCAGGACTGCAAGCCCCTTTCTCCTGAAATCCATGGCAGGAAATATGTAACACGTGACCTCCTCGCCAAGGCCCAGGCTCTCCCGGACAAGATTACGGCGCTGACGAACCACCAAGTTAAAGACATCCTGGTCTACTCCATTGTATATGACATGTATTCTCTCAGGACTCACACCGTAATACCTCCGGACAAGATTTTTATCCAGCTCGGAGATCGTCACCACATATCTACTTCCCTCCGGAGATATGACAGACCTCTCGAGTCCCAGGAGGACCCGGTGTCTGGGACTTAGCGTTACCCACAACCTCTTCAGAAAAGAACGGTACCTGATGGCAAGGGTATGGGCGTGCAAGGGGTCGGTGATCCGAAAAGCATCCACAGGCCATGTCCTTGAAAGGGCATAGGAAATCGCATTGGGAAAACGTAAAAGCGCCTTTTGGGCAGCTTGGTGGAAGGAGAGGTTCTTGGTCACGGAATTTATATTCCGGACATTGAGGGGCACGAAATCAACGGATTCCTTGAGATCATCGTCACAGGTCTCGGCAAGGAGAAGGACCCTGTGACCCAGGTCCCTCAAGCCCATACAGAGCCCGTGGCAGTATCGTTCGGCTCCGCCCTTCCCCTTACCGCAGTTTTTGCGGATTATAGCAATTTCTATGCCTTTGCTCCTGTTGGAAGCAGGCAAAATCCTATTTCTGATATCCAGAACCTCCTGAAGATGTCATTGTTCTCCCAATGGGATTCTGCCCTTGTAACAACATATAATAGTCCTTGTTTATCCTCTCGCCTCCGGATATGGGAGAGCTGCTCACGAATATCCCCTCTCGATCAGGAATGGCCTGAGGTCCAGCCACTACCGGCACTATCCGGTCCAAATAGAAGTGAAGTATTGGGGCAAGACGTGGGGCGTCCGTATATACCGGATATCCCCTTTCAACAAAGGGTCTGATGGCTATCGCAACCTCTTTGCGTCTTGGAAGATAATCAGGGATGGCCATATAGTTGCTTGCCATTGCCTCGATCCCCACTGCAATGGAGATTGTTATGACAGCTGCAACTAACCATTTTTTAATGGAATCTCCGGCAAGGGACCATAAAGACCTCACTCCAATGATATATGCCAAGGTAATCAGAGGAAATATGGGGAGTATGTATCGCCTAGACTTGTGGGATGCAAGAGAGAGCAAGAAAAAGAAACCTATCCAGGCCCCACTCAGGAAGAAAAAGGGGACCTGTTCAGAAATGGTGCAGGCCCGCTCATTCCGCTTCTTTAGGCTGATATAGCCGAGCCACAGTGTCATCCCCACTGTCATCACGCCTGTAACCCTGGACCAGCGCCAGAAATTCGACAGATAATACAAGGGGCTTCGTACGAACTGAATATTGAAGCTGGACTGGTAATTTATTCGCTCCATATACTCTTCGCCAAGATAGATGGACCAGAATTGGGGAAAAGCAGCACCTTGGGCCACGAGCCAGATGGCAAATGGTACGAGGGCCAAAGTGGATGCCAATATATAGGGCAAGAGTCTTTCCCGACCAAAAAAGATCAGGAAAAGTAAGGTGTATAAAGGAGAGAACAGGGCCAGAGGGCCTTTACTAAGCAAGGCTGTTGCCACGCCTATTCCAAATAGCCATGGCATTAGTATTTTTTTGTTCCTGCCTGCCCACAGGTCCACAAATACAGCTATGAACGCCAGGGTCATTCCAAACACAAAGGCCGTGTCTGGAAGGGCCTCTCTGGAGACCCGGATAAGATTGTAGCAGCCAAGAAAGAGCCATGGAGCAAGCCAGGCCCACCTTGGTCCTACTGTCTTCCATGCCCCCAATGCTATCAGCACAAAGGTGGCAAGGCCGAACATGGCATTTGGGAACCTGAGACCCAGCTCATTTATCCCGAAGACCCCATAGGACATGGCGGTCAGAGCATAGACTAACGGTGGCTTCCTCACAGAGATCTTCCCGTTTACCTCAAGATTCAGGAGACTGTGAGTATGATAAATATAGAGGCTTCGACCGGCAGTGAGGGCCTCATCCCTTAAGTCTATGCTCCCTTTCCCCAGGTTCCAGAAAATCAACCATGCTGCCAGCCCAAGGCCAAGGAATAAAGCCGCAAACGCTATGTGTTCATGGCTATTTTTAAGTAACAGTCTTCTCATCACTGCTGGCCCAAGTCTGATACAGCTCCTGGTAAATGGCGCTGCTCTCCATTAACTCCTCGTGGGTCCCGCGGTCCACTATGCGACCCTGGTCGATAACAATGACCTGGTCCGCGTGGATAATGGTGGAGAGCCTGTGGGCAATCACTATGGTGGTCCTGCTTTTCATTACCTCATCCAAGGCTTTCTGGATCGCCTTTTCAGAGACGCTGTCAAGGGCGCTTGTGGCCTCATCCAATATAAGCAAAGGAGGGTTTCTGAGCACCGCTCTTGCCAGGGCTATCCTCTGGCGCTGTCCTCCGGACAGATTGAGCCCCCTTTCTTCCAACATTGTATCATAGCCCTGAGGAAGTGCGGCAATGAAGTCGTGGGCCTGGGCAACCTTTGCCGCTTTCTCCACGTCTTCTATAGGGGCTCCTCCAGACAGGCCTGCTGCAATATTCTCGTATATTGTATCGCTGAACAGAACAACGTCCTGGGTGACTATGGCCATCTGGTTTCTCAAGTCCGCAAGGGAGATCTTGCGGAGATCTATCCCGTCCCAGAGTATAGTTCCAGAAGTGGGATTGTAGAACCTTGGGATCAGGTCAACCAGGGTGCTCTTACCTGCTCCGCTGGGTCCGACAATAGCAAATATTTTCCCCGCAGGTATGGTGATATCTATTTTCTGCAAAACCTGCGCATCAGTCCCAGGATAGGAAAAAGAGGCTTTTTCATACCTGATTTCCCTGCGTAATCCCTCAAGGGCCTGTCCTTGGCTTTTCTCCTTTTGCTGGTCAAGGAAATGGTCCACCCTTTCAAATATACCAAGAGTCTCCTGGAGCTGGGTATAGGCCCCGCCCAGATTCTTAAGGGGAGTAAAGGCCATGACTATAGCCGTAAGGATAGAGAAGAAGTCTCCGGAGGTCATCTCACCGCTTGCCACAAGGCTGCCGCCATAGCCCAGAATTGCCGCGACAGCGAGACCGGAAAAGACCGCTATCAGAAACTTTGTACCCTCTCTCAGGCGTATGACCCTTGCCATCTGGCGATAGGTACCCTGATTTTCCCTTACAAATTGGCCATCCTTGACCTCCTCCATACCGAATATCTTTACGACCCTGAAGCCCTGAAGGGCCTCACTTACACGGTGCGTCAAAATAGACAGATACTCTTGGACCCTCTTCCGGCGTATTCGTACCAGTCTGGAAAGAAAACGGGTCCCTAAAGCAATAAATGGAAGCAAAATAAAGCTCAGCAAGGCCAGGTCCCACCGCCGGTAAAGGGCTACTCCCATGAGGACTATCACAGTTGGTACCTGGAGCAGGAATTCCCTTAGGCAGTCTGACAGGATATTGCTCAGTGCCCCAACGTCATTCATGAGCCTTGAGAGCATATCCCCACTAGAGGAACGGGATATAACAGATACCGGCAGACGAACCAGGTGGGAAAAAAACCGGTTTCTCAAATCACGGACCAGCTTCATTCCCGCGGTCTGCATGAGGTATGACTGGAGAAAATTACAGGCCCCACGAAAGATATAGAGAACAATAATCCCAAAAGGCAGCAGATATATATATTTATAGTTCCCTTCGACAAAGATTTTGTCCATTGCGGGCTTTACGAGCCAGGCTATCGCGCCGTTTATTCCTGAGACGATAAGGCTGAATAGTGTGGCCAGAATTACGCGTGGAACATACGGACGGACAAGTCCCACCAACCGCTGCCAGAGGGTCGAATAAACTATATTGCCTACAGGCTTCTGCTTGTAATTTGAGCCGGATTCCGGCTTAATAGGACTATTATCAGATGGATTCACAACAGAAGAGATTACACGATGGTCAGTACCATGTCATCAGAATCGAATAAAGACCAGCACTAAAATAATTGTTTACTTCCCATCCGGCTGCCGGGACCGTTTGAATGGTTACCTACATTTTTTCAGTATAATCTTTAAGCAGCTTTTTATGGAAACCAAAGGCGTATGCAAGACCTCCTATCAGGCTTGCCACAATCTGTATGGCAAAGAAGCTCAGGCTCAGGGTAAGGGCCTTTTCAACAGATATGCCCTTGAGTCCCAGGAAGTAGATAAAGCCACCTTCTCTAATACCTATACCATTAAAGCTTATAGGCAGTATTGTAAGGATCGCTACCATAGGAAAGGCCGCAAAGTAAAAGGCTGCGGGGGGATTGAGTCCCATGTCGTTTGCCAGGAGAGCCACTGCGCCCATCCCAAGGGCCTGAAGGACAAAAGATAGGCTCAGACCTGCGAACAGGGCCTTTGGTTTTTCCCAGAATACCAGGAGTACTGCCAGCCTTTTTCCAATCTCAGGCCAGGTACTGCTAAGAAGCTTGTAGGCCATTGGCAGGCCCAGAAGTGATGCGATAATACAGATTCCCGCGACACAAAGAAGGTGCTCGAAGTAATGGGGAAGTATGCCGTGTCTTATAAGGACAGCACCTGCTCCAAGTAAAAACATCGCAGCAAGCCCGAAGAGCCTG
>CAZPBZ010000015.1:0-14147 GCA_964584765.1 uncultured Thermodesulfobacteriaceae bacterium | reverse complement strand
GAATGACCTATTTATTAAACCGTCATTATATGGATTCATTTTACCTTGATTTCCCTTTCCTGTTTTGGCATTCTGCTGTAACAGAGGAATTGAGGAATTAGAAATGAAATAAATTTAGGAACCCAGGTCCCGTGTTCAATGAAAAATGAGAGGAAGATATTATGCGCAGTGACAGAATGAAAAAAGGTTTGGAGCGAGCACCCCACAGGGCGCTATTTAAGGCCATGGGCTATACTGACGATGAACTCCAAAGGCCCTTAATAGGCGTGGCAAACTCCTTCAACGAGATTATCCCCGGCCACATACATCTGCGTCAGATCACAGATGCGGTCAAAGCGGGGATCCGGATGGCAGGGGGAACTCCTGTGGAATTTGGTGGGATTGGTGTCTGTGACGGCATTGCCATGAACCATTTAGGGATGCGATACTCTCTGGCCAGCAGAGAACTGATAGCTGACTCAGTCGAGCTCATGGCACAGGCCCACCCATTTGACGGCCTTGCACTTGTACCGAACTGCGACAAAATAACTCCGGGTATGCTGATGGCAATGCTCAGGCTCAATATTCCTGCTATAGCTGTAACTGGTGGTCCAATGCTGACAGGAGACTGGAAGGGACAAAAGGTCAACCTGATTTCCGTATTTGAGGGGATAGGTCAGGTGAAGGCAGGAAACATGAGCGAGGCGGAACTCAACGAAATCGAGAATGAGGCCTGTCCTACATGTGGCTCGTGTTCCGGGATGTTCACAGCAAACTCAATGAACTGTCTCGCTGAAGCCATGGGGCTAGCCCTTCCGGGAAGCGGCACTATTCCAGCAATATCAGCTGCCAGGATTCGCCTCGCAAAGGTCGCCGGCGCCCAGGCGGTCCGCTTAGTGGAAATGGATTTAAGGCCAAGGGACGTGGCAACGCTGTCTGCCTTTAAAAATGCTATTGCTGTGGATATGGCACTGGGATGTTCAACCAACACAGTGCTTCATGTGCCAGCAATCGCTAACGAGGCAAATGTGGATCTCCCCTTGGAAATCTTTAATGAAATCAGTGCCAAGACACCTCATCTATGCAGCATGATCCCCGCGGGCCCGCACAGCCTTCAGGAACTTGATCTGGCTGGAGGCATCCAGGCCATTATCAGGGAACTGGATAAACTGGGAGTCATCGATACTAACATAAAAACAGTTACAGGCTCCACGGTTGGAAAAAATATTGAGCATGCAGCAATAGCTAATATTGATGTAATTCACCCTGTTACTGACCCATATCACAAAGAAGGCGGCATTGCCATACTATACGGAAACCTCGCTCCTGAGGGTGCTGTAGTTAAACAGTCTGCAGTAGCTCCGGAGATGCTGAGGCACAAGGGTCCAGCCAGAATTTTTAACTCAGAGGATGAGGCATACGACGCTATTTTGAACAATAAAATCAAGGCCGGAGATGTAATAGTGATCCGCTATGAAGGGCCAAGAGGTGGACCGGGCATGCCTGAGATGCTCTCCCCCACGTCCGCTGTAGTTGGAATGGGACTGGATAAAGACGTCGCCCTCATAACCGACGGCAGATTCAGTGGGGGCACCAAAGGCGCGGCTATCGGCCACATATCACCTGAGGCTGCTGACGGCGGCACAATAGGTCTGGTCGAGGAGGAAGACATTATAGAAATCGATATCCCGGCCAGGAAACTGAGCCTTCAGGTCGCTGAAGAGGAGTTGGATCAAAGGCGGAGCAATTGGAAGCCGATGGAACCGCGCATAACTCAGGGATACCTGGCACGGTATGCAAGACAAGTAAGCAGTGCCTCCAAGGGGGCTATAGTGACCTGAATAGTGCCTAAGGTGAGCTAAAGTTTGAAATGTCTAAAGTTTGGGAAACCAGGTCATATGCCAGAATTTATAAAGCTCTGAGGCTGTAACATAACTTGAAGGGATACCAATTTTTCGGCATAAGCGAAGGAGTTCATCTTTTTCACTACATATAACATGATAGGATTGGCGTCTGCGGGAGTGACAGTTCTCATGTATAGCTATATTGCCGCGTTCGGCCCAGACCACTGCGCGTGGAATCTCATTAAAGGCAAAAAAGCGTATACTGAATTCCTTTTGGAGCGGTTCTATAATACTTTCTATATTGAAAAATGGTGGTTTTTTGGGCCTTACCACAGTATTATCCAGGTCCTCACGAAATATTAGTTATCACAATTCTCATCGGCCAAAAATTTAGCAAACTTAAAACTGACTTGAGCAGGTAACCACTATGTCAAGAAAAGCAAAGATCAGCAGAACTACAAAAGAAACCGACATAAATTTGAGTCTTTCTATAGATGGCCAAGGGAAAGCCTCCATAAACACCGGGGTGGCCTTTTTGGACCATATGTTGACACTTTGGGCAGTGCATGGCCTCTTTGATCTTGATCTCAACGCCAAAGGAGATCTGGAAGTCGATGCACATCATACTGTAGAGGATATAGGGATATGCCTGGGAAAGGCTTTGGCCCAAGCGATTGGGGACTTGATCGGCATAAAGCGTTTTGGAAATGCTTCCATACCTATGGAGGAAACCTTGGCTTGTGTAAACCTCGACATCTGCAATAGGCCTTATCTGGTTTTCAAGGTGAATTTTCTTACATCCAAAATAGGGGATTTTGATACGGAACTGGTTGAGGAATTCCTGCGGTCCATGGTGGTAAATAGCGGTATGACTCTCCACGTTCAGGTACCTTATGGAACAAACAGTCATCATATTGCGGAAGCAGTCTTCAAGGCCTTGGGCAGGGCTATTGATCAGGCAACACAGTTTGATCCCAGATTAAAAGGCCCTCTTTCCAGTAAGGGGATGCTATAGGTTTCAGAGACAGGAGGGATAACATATATGAAAAATATAAATTTTAGAACATCCCCGGCCATTTTCACTTTTTTGCTGTTATTTTGCCTGATTGCCCCTCTTTTGTTTTTGCAGGGGTGCAACGGCTTTTTTCAAAAAAGGAGTGAAACAAAACAGCCTACGCTTCCAGCGCTAAACCGGATTGCGGTTCTTCCAATGGACCGGGCATCTGCCCAGACTAGTCGGGAAAGGCCAACCTGCCTCTTGAGCGGCCCTTTATCTGATGTCCTCGAAATAACGCCTGAGGCAAGCGATGAAGTAACACGTCTTTTATTTCAAGCTCTTCAGGGTGATCAAAGGTTCTTGATTGTGTCTGAGGGCCGGTGCATAGGTTTTTTGAATTCCCTGTTAGCCACAGATATAAAGGCTTCCGAGCTCCGGTTGATCCAGGCATTTGGCGAGGAACTCAAAGCAGATGCCGTATTGTACAGCAAGCTCTTCAGGTTTGAAAATCGCATAGGCGAAAAGTATTCGGTCAAAAAGCCTGCTTCTGTGGCTTTCACCCTCCAAATAATCCGGGTCTCAGACGGAGCAACACTTTGGCGTAATACGTTTGATGAAACACAACAATCATTAATGGAAAATCTCATGAAGGCCGGACTGTACAGAAAAACAGGCTTACACTGGCTTACCGCCGCCCAACTGGCAGAATATGGCCTTAACCAGGCCGCTGACGAACTCAAGAATCTCCTTCCCTGATTTCCGGCTGAATAGTAGTTATTCGCTCCCTGCCAAAAAGTGTGAACGGTTATGCCAAATGAAAATATCAACTAGCCAGGTAGTTGAATTCCTGGAAAGTCAGCGTTTTATCTGCGCCCAGTGTATCGCTAAGAAAGGAACCAGATATCACTTACTGACCCATCTTGGGAGGGAAATCAACCTCGCCTCTAGCCGTTTTATCCATGTATCTACACAGCAATTATTTGCTAAAGCAAGGGATATCCGTATTAAGAAACTATACGAAATTTATGCCCGCAGAGAGTCACTGAAAGAAAAAATCAACATCCCTGAACTCTGGGAACTGGTTCAAGACGAACAGGCACTTTGGTCTCCGGAGAAACTGGCTGAACTGGCCTTTGGACAGACAGTGGAGCCTGACCATGAGGCCGCCTTTATTCGGGCGGTAATAGATGATCACACGTACTTCAAATTCAGAGAGGGGATGATAAAAGCCCAATCTCCTGAGGCTGTCAAGCGAATTCTGGATCAACGTGCCAGAGAGGCAGAACGTTTTGCACGACTTATAAGGGGAAGCCAGTGGCTTGAGGACCTGTGGTCAGACAACTCATTAAAAAAGAACAAGGCCATTAAAGAGCTTGATGACCCGGATATTTCGTTCTGGATATCAAATATCAAAGACTTCTGTATAAACGGAGATGAGTCAGAGCAAGCTGTTTTGGTTCGCGAGCTGTTCAGACAGGCAGGCCTTAGCAGCCCCACCGCCCCCTTTAACACCCTTATCAAGGCAAAAATATGGGATGAAGAAGAAAATCTTGAGTTGCTCAGATATGAAATAGACACGGGGTTTTCCAAAGCGGTTATCCAACAGGCGGAATCGCTGGCTGAATTCCCGGTAGATGCAAAAAAAGAAGGCCGGGAGGACCTGACCGGCCTACATACTTTTACCATAGATGGACCGGAAACCCAGGACCTTGATGATGCATTGAGCTTTAGAAAGGTCAATAATGAATGGGAAATCGGTATACATATAACCGACATCGGGCTCCAGATAGAGCGCAACACCCCTTTATTTAAAGACGCACTCCAGAAGGGAACAACCATTTATTTGCCGGACCGTAAAATCTCAATGCTCCCTGAAATACTTTCCCAGGGGGCTTGGAGCCTTGAGATGGGAACGGATCGCAGGGCGCTATCCTTCCTTATATATTTGGACCCGAAAGGAAACATCCTCTCCCAGCGAATAGTCCGTAGCGTAATCAATGTTAAAGAGCGCCTCACATACGAGGACGCCGAGGCAAGAATAGCAGAAGGACATCTATTTCACACTCTCTATGAACTCTGCGTCGCGCGCCAGACAGGAAGAATTGAAGACGGCGCCCTTCCTCTGCCCATCCCCGAACTTGTCATACAGGTTGATGAGACTGGAGAGGTAGAAGTAGAACTTTCTCAACCCGGGCCAGGCCGTTTTCTCGTAGCAGAATGCATGATTCTGGCAAATCTTGTAGCAGCCCAATTTGTGAAGAATCATGCTATCCCGGCACTTTACCGAAGCCAACCTCCACCAAGGGACCGCATTATCTCCGGGAACGAAACAGATCTGTTGGCCAATTTCAGGCAAAGAAGACTCATCAGTAAAGGTAATCTGGGGACTGAGCCTGACATACATAACGGTCTTGGTCTGGATGTATATACCACTATAACTTCGCCATTAAGACGTGGGCTTGATCTCCTTATGCAGCAGCAGATTACATACATGCTTGCAGAAGGCAAGCCACTTCACGCAAAAGAGGACCTGATAAAATTTGCCATATACCTCCAACAGGGCCTTAATACTGCTGCTGCAGTATGCCAGGCAAGGACCCGTTACTGGCTGCTGAAACACATGGAAAAAAGGAAAGATACACCACTTGACGCCTGGATACTGGACACAGGTCCCAACAAGTTGCTTGCCGTACTTTCAGATTACCTTCTGACTGTGGAGCTTCCAATAATACCGGGGCAGAGGTATTCCTGGGACCAACAAGTCAAGGTGCGAATCAAAAAAGTCAACGCCAGGGAAAATATTCTAAAAATGGACTGGTGCCATTAGGAATTTGGTGGTTGAATCACGATGAAAGCCCCCCATAAACGTTTAGGTATAAAATTATGAAAAATAGCAATCTTCACAGAAATATACTTGTAAGCTCACTTTTGTGTTTCGGCAGTCTGACCGGTCTGGCGGGCGCAGCAGTCTATTTTGATCCCACTCTTATGAATAACTGGATCGGCCCTGCCATTCTGGGAGCGCCTCCTGCAATTGGACTGATCTTCTATCTCACAGCAAGATCATGGCCAAAAGAAATGGTTCCCTCTCAGGACGCAGAGAAAGCTGTCGAGCCCGAAGCAGAAGAAAAAACCACAGCAATCCCGGAAACAGCACCGCCTCCGAAAAAATCTACGGTCGATGACGATTTTAATCACCAAATTCCTCATGCCTCGGAGATCGCCATAGTCCAGACTTTGGGCTTGCTCCAACGGGAAGGCAGGCTCATTGACTTCCTGCAGGAGGACATAGAGCCCTATGACGATGCCCAAATAGGTGCTGCAGTCAGGGAGGTCCATCGTGGGTGCAGGGCCGCACTAAAGGAGGTTTTTGGACTCTCGCCTGTGCTTAAGGCCGCCGAGGGAAGCCAGGTGGAAATAGAGGAAGATTTTGACCCTACCCGGATCAAACTTATAGGCAATATCCAGGGCAATCCCCCTTTTAAAGGAACACTCCGTCACTGTGGGTGGAAGTTCACTGAAGTACACTTGCCCGAATGGACAGCAAAAGAAAAAACCAACGTCCTGGCACCTGCTGAAGTGGAGATATTGTGAGTGAGTCCCGATACATTGTCGGCATTGACCTTGGTACCACCAACTGTGTCCTTTCTTACATAGATACCCAGGAAGAACATGACCGCACGACAGCCCCAATAAACATCTTTCAGATACCTCAGCTTGTAGCCCCTGGAGAAGTCGGGGAAAAGGATCTTCTCCCCTCCTTTATCTATCTCCCCACTGATCAGGAAAAGCAGGGGGGAAGACTCACAATGTCATGGAATCCGTTTAGTGACCGGGTAGTCGGGACTTATGCCAAGTCCAGAGGGGCAGAGGTCCCTGGGAGGCTTGTTGTATCTGCCAAGAGCTGGCTATGTCATGCCGGGGTGGATCGCACTGCCCCGATTCTTCCTGCAGACGCCCCGGAAGATGTGCAAAAACTCTCCCCAATTGTGGCCTCGGCCTCATACCTGCGCCACCTTAAGGCGGCATGGAACCAGACTGTTGCCAAAGAAAGTAAAGACAGGCTGGAAGAGCAGGTTATCTATCTTACCATTCCCGCATCCTTTGATGCAGTGGCCAGAGAACTCACCGTAAAGGCCGCAAGCTCAGCAGGCCTTGATAACATTACACTGCTGGAAGAACCTCAGGCGGCCTTCTATGCCTGGCTCCACGCACGCCGGAATAGCTGGAAGGAAGAAGTGGGTCCAGGGGACCTTATACTGGTCTGCGATATAGGAGGAGGCACCACGGATTTCAGCCTGATTCGCGTCACCAGCGAAGACGGAGAGCTCGGTCTTGAGCGGGTAGCAGTGGGTGATCACATACTCCTGGGAGGCGACAACATGGATCTTGCCCTTGCATACAGCCTCAGCGAAGGCTTGAAAGCCAAGGGTACCAGGCTTGATTACATCCAGATGCAGACACTATGGCATAATGCCCGTATGGCAAAGGAAAAACTCCTTGCAAATCAAGAGATTTCAGAAGTCCCTGTAGTTATTCCAGGACGGGGATCAGGCCTTGTAGGCGGCACGGTCCGCACCGCCCTGGTAAAAGAACAGGTGGAATCTTTGCTGCTTGAAGGTTTTTTCCCTGTCTGTAAAAGCAGTGAACGGCCTCAACATCATCCCAGAATCGGACTCCAGGAAATGGGGTTGCCATATGTGAGCGATACTGCCATAACCAGACATCTCGCCAGGTTTATTGATATCCATGCAGATAAATCCGATTCCTCCAAAGGTATGCCGGGGCCTACTGCCATCCTGTTCAATGGAGGGGTATTAAAGCCCCGGATTATACGCCGACGCATATTAGAGATTATTGCTCCATGGCTGCGTGAAAAGGGATCTCCTGAACTAAAGGAGCTTACGAGCCCGGATCTGGACCTTGCTGTAGCGCAGGGTGCGTCATATTACGGCCTTGTATGCAAAGAAGGGGGACTCAGGATCCGGGGAGGCATCGCCCGTTCATACTACATGGGGATTGAAGTCGCCAGGCCGGCAGTGCCCGGCCTCCCTCCAGCCATAAAGGCCCTCTGTGTTGTTCCTCAGGGCATGGAAGAAGGCAGTTCGGTCTCCCTTCCGGAAAGGACTTTCGGACTCGTAGTCGGACAACCTGTGGAATTTCGTTTTCTGGCTTCTACTATCAGGCCGGATGATAGTGTTGGAGACCTGATCAATGACTGGGATGAAACCATAGAACCCATAACGACCCTTCAGACATCCATGGAGGCATCAGGGATTGAACCTGGAACCGTGATACCCGTACAACTCGAGGCCACGGTCACGGAAATAGGCACCCTGGCTTTGTCCCTGGTTTCAAAAGAAAAAGACCTCCGCTTTAATCTGGAATTTAATGTGCGTGGCTGAGTATATTATTCCATGTCATCTATAGTGCCATTTGATTCCAGGGAACGTCTACTGACCCAGGCCAAGAAATATATATCTGATCCAGGACTAATAATTGCTGAAAAGGATCGGGCAATACCTTTGTTACTGCGGGCGCTCAAGCTTGGGGAGCTTAAACTCAGACGAGAAATTATCTTATTATTGGGAAGCTTTGCCAAAGAGGATGTCTACTGGCCATTGCATGAGATTATGTGCGACCCGGAAGAGCCGGACGAACTGAGAGATCAGGCAGCTTTACACCTCAGCGTAATTGGACCGTTCCTGGATGACCCCCATGCCCTGATCAGAAAATTGATTGCAGACCTTAAAAACCCTGATGCAGATGTTAAAGTCCGTGCCATATTAGCCTTGGGCTGGGAAGGCAATATGGGAGCAGCTTTATCCCTGATTGAATGTCTCTATGACCTTGATGAAGAGATACAGGAAGTAGCAGTCAGTGCATTGTGTAATCTGAAGGACAGCCGTGTAATTGGGCTTCTGTTTGACAGGATGCGGCATTGCTCTCTGGACCAGAAAAGGGCCATCCTCTTTAATCTATGGAGATTCAAGGACAAGCAGAAAGAGATCACTGAAATTTACAGAAAAGAATTAGAACAAGGAGAACCTTCCCTGAGACTGGACATACTCATACTCCTGGGCCAACTGAACAACCATATGAGCCACGAGGAACTCTATCGCTCTTTCCTCAAAGATCCCAATCCAAAGATAAGGGCCCTTGCCCTTGAGCGCCTGGGTGCCATGAGGTCAATAGAACTTGAGCATGTTCTCCCTTTTCTGGACGACCCTGCCATGGAGGTTAAAAGGACGGCCATAAGTATTGTCCAAAGCTATAAAAAGTAAAGGTAGAAGGTTGAAGATCCTTGACAGACTTCTACCTTCAACCTATCCACCTAAGAAGTAAGGGGAATCTCAGGCACATAATCTTCAACAGCAGGAAATGCTCGAAGGTCCTTGGCAAGAGCCGCTTTTAAGAAATTATTTACCCACCAGAAAATGTTTCTGTGACGCATTATCTCCCTAAGCCTGTGCATCCTGTTATGCCTTTCCGCTTGATCCATGTGAAAGGCCTGATGAATGGCGTTGGACATCCCTTCGACATCATAGGGATTAACCATGATAGCCCCCCTGTGTAGCTGGGCTGCAGCGCCCGCAAACTCACTGAGAATCAGCACACCATTTTCTTCCAGGTTGCAGGCACAGTACTCTTTTGCAACCAGGTTCATCCCGTCTTTCAGCGGAGTAATTATGGCGATTTCAGCCAGACGATAGTAGGCCAAAAGCTCAGAGCGGTCCAGACTCCTGTAGAGATAGTGTATCGGCACCCAGCCTGATCGGGTAAACTTTCCATTTATTTCACCAACAAGACGGTATAGCTCTGCTCTAAGCATCTGGTATTCAGGGACCTCCTCTCTGCTGGGGACTACGACCTGAACCAGGGTGATCTTCCCCTGAAGTTCAGGAAAGCGAGAAAGCGCGTCTTTAAAGGCTTCAAGCCTCTCCGGTATCCCCTTGGTATAATCAAGGCGATCCACACCCAGTATTACCTGGCGATTCGGTAAAGCCTCGTGGAGGTACCATGCCATATCAGCCACTTCTTTAGATTCTGCATCCCGGGCAAATGCATCATGATCAATACTGATAGGAAAGGCGCCTACTCTGACTCGTTTATCTCCAACAATAACAGTAACAACAGATCCCCTTCCTGAAATCCTGATACCTGAGCTGATATGACGAAGGCACTGGATAAAATTCTTGCGGTCCCTACTGGTCTGGAAACCAACCAGTTCATATTCAAGGAGTGCCCTGAGGATCTGAGCCCTCCATGGTAATTTCATGAATATGTCCGCAGGCGGAAAGGGAATGTGGAGAAAAAATCCTGTTTTCCTTTCTATTCCAAGCTCCTTAAGGGACTGGGCCATATGCATGAGATGGTAGTCATGGACCCATATATAATCGGTCTCACTGCTGTGCTTTGTTGTAATCTCAGCGAATTTGCGGTTGACTTTGAGGTACTGCTGCCAATACCTGGGCTTAAAATTACAACGAGTCTGCAAATCATGGAACAGGGGCCAGATAACCTCATTGGAGAATCCATAGTAGTAGTCGCCGATCTCATCGGCTGAGAGCGGTACTGGATAGAGCCTATATCCGGCCTCATGAGACGCTGGTTCCATGAGCCTGGCAACATCTTCGTCATCAATCCCTCCGGACCAACCAATCCAGACCCCTCCCCTGTTCCTGAAGACCGGAGCAAGGGCAGTCACAAGGCCACCTGTACCAGGCTTTATCTCCAATCCGTCCGGTCCATGGACCAGACGAATAGGCAAACGGTTTGAAACTGCTACTATCCTGGTACCTGGCTCTTCCACACATTCCTCCGTTTCTTCTATGCAACCAAAATTATAGTCTTCTATAGTCTTCTAATGTTACATGTCCGGGCCCATTCTGAGAGAAATTGCAGGAGTTCCTCCGGAGGTTTTATCCAAAGATCCGCTTCCGTAGTCCTTAACTCTGACCTGACCAAGACCCCGATACCCCTGCCCTTTATGGCGCGAAAGGCGTCCTCATCAGTTCTATCATCTCCGAGATATGCAGCAACCATATCTGACCCTGATTCCTGAAAAATAGTTTCAACTGCTTGGCCCTTGTGACATCCAGTCGCCCTGAGCTCAAGCCCACCGTCAAATCTATGGAGACCAAGACTATGCCCTTGTTCCAAAGAAGACGAAACGCTACGGACCTGTGTCAAGATTTCCTCTGCCTTCTCTGGTGGGAGACCCCGCACATGGAATGCAATGCAGCCTGGCTTTAACTCACAATAGGGCTCCAGACCTGATGCTCCGGCCCAATCAAGGACCTCTTTCAAGGCCTTATCCGTTTTAGCCCCAACAGGCAAAATCTTGTATGCACCGTCTGCATAAAGCCTCTCCCTGCCGTGTGCCCCCCATATCTCTGGAGTGACTTGCAATCCCAGCAGGGGCAGGAGGTCTTCCACGCTCCTTCCGCTTATTACAACGACCCTGCAACCACAAGTAGCTATTATTTTTTCAAGGATCTTCCTTACCCCAAAATATGGCACCGCCTTATCCCGTTCCACTCTGAAAGGGGCAAGCGTGCCATCATAGTCAAGGAGTAAGGCCCTGTTTTTATTTCTCGTCAATAAATCCCAAAACCATAAAATGTCCAGTCCTGGAGAAAGGACTTTCATTGTATCATATCTATCCGGTCTTCAAGACCGTGAAGCACACCGATCATCAATGCAAGGTATTCCCTCAGGTGCCGTGTCAGAAGAAAATTTTCAAGAACAAGACGTTTTGCCCTGGCGCCCATCTCTTCCAACTTATCCCTACGATGCAGCAGATAACGGATGCGCAGGGCAGCGCCCTCAGGGCTTCTTACCCTGAAACCAGTAAAGTGATCTACTACCTGAAGACGAATTCCACCTGTGTCTCCCCCGATCACTGGCTTCCCTTTCCACATTGCCTCTGTGACAGTAAGCCCAAAACCCTCCTTTATGGACTTTTGAAGCACGATATCAGAAGCCCTTTGCAAGGCATTAATCGTCCTGTGGGCATCAGAAGGAAGAAGCAGTATATGGACATCTTCTTCATCTTCCGCAACCTTTCTGACCTCATCAAGTACCTTTTCACCTTCAGGGTCATCAGTGGCACCGCCACCTGCCAAAACCAGTTGTAAGGGCACCATCTTCCTGGCCTGCCTGAAGGCCTCTATCACGCCAAGGGGATCTTTAAACCGGTCAAAACGGGAGACCTGCAAAATAAAGGGCAAATCCGGCTTCAGACCAAATTGGTCAAAGACTCCCATGATCTCCTCTTCGGGAAGATCCATGTTTTTTTCACTCAAGGGATCTATGCTTGGGGCAATCAGGTATTGGGGATGGGGCAGGAGTTGAGCAAACTGCGCAAGGGAAAAAATACTGGCATCATAGTCCTGTATCCACTTTTTTAAATACTTCCATACCGGACGATACGGACGGCTGCAGTCTATATGGCACCTCCATACCCACTTTCCACGCCTATTGGGACAGAAGTTGAGAAATGGCGCTGGTTGCGGATCATGTATAAAGACAAAATCAGCCTCTTCAAGGACAGGCCGAAGTTCCTCGGCATTCTCTGCGTTAACGGTTTCATAGGCCTCCAGCATGGCCTCGGACAGCTCTATTGGAAAGCCCTGGATGGCATTGTGAAATCCCTTGGTACATTGATAAAAATCAGGGCTGCCCTCCAATACTTCCCACTTCACATCAAGACCCAGGGCCTTCATCATGGGGACAAGTTTCCTGAGGATCTCAGCCACTCCTCCTCCCTCCTTGGTGGAATTTACATGAACAACCTTCATACCTTTGAGGGGAGCAGCTAACTGGCAAAGGTGGTTTACTACGTCCAGGCCTGTCACTTCTGTATAGCGGTCAAGGAGTTCGTTCATGATTTCCCCCCGCTGAAGTATTCCTCCAGCACACTGGTAACCATAAAACGCAATTCTTTCAAAGAAGAAAAGAATGGATCAACAGCCCTGAGCTTCAGCATGAGATCATTATATGTGTCACCCCACCCTGCCAACCAGGCACTAAAGTCGTCACTCCTGTCTTCTGTCCTCTTCCGGGCATCTATGAAGTGGTAAAATATGCTACCAATAGTCATTTCCGGCACTCCGGAAGGCAAATCTGACGGTATCTCCAGATAACGCCCGGTATCCAATACCACTATCTGGGAACGGACAAAATGAAATTGCTCATCGGCCCTTGTCCAGGGCACAAATTCATTCTCGTACAGCCTGTCTTCTATCCGTTCCACCAACTCCTGCCTGACTGACTCAATATCTTCATAATCAGTAGGGTCAATAACACTCAGCTTCTCTGCCAAGGCCTTTTCGTTAAGACGGTGGTATACCCAGGCTGCAAAATCATTACTGTACTCAGGTTCATCAAACTGGGGCTCTAAAAAACGTCCCCAAAAGTGATGGTATATGCTGCTCTCATGGACTCTCAGCAGCCCTTCCTTAAATTCTCTCAAGTTTTGGGCCTTGTAACCAGTAGCCATGGATACAAGTGCGCAATCCCTTATGTTGAAGGATTGGGTAAGCGGGCTTTTATCATCAGCTTGTTCAGCCATGCCAAGGGACCCCCTTTAGTCTTTCCTTAATATCAGAACAGCATATGCTACTATATCCACTTTCCCTTAAACAGACAAATAAAGAAAAGTAGAAAATTCCTTGACTCAAAAAACATTGAACTTATTTTTTATCTGAAGATATATTTGACAGCATTTAAAGCAAAGGAGGAATATACCATGTTTGAAGTTACACCTTGGAGACCATTACGTGAACTGAGCAATCTTAGAAGGGAAATGGAAGATCTTTGGGAAAATGTGGCCGGTGAGAAAGAGTTTCTGTCCATGAGAGGGGAATGGATGCCTGCTTTGGATGTATTAGAGACAAAGGATTCCCTTATCGTAAAAGCAGAAGTCCCAGGCATGGAACCCAAGGATATTGACATATCTCTCTCTGGTGACCTGTTGACAATAAAGGGAGAAAAGAAACAAAAAACCGAGGAAAAAAAAGAAAATTTCCATCGCATTGAGACCCGTTATGGAGCTTTTTCCAGGAGCATAAGAGTGCCTGTATCAGTGGATTCCAATAAAATAGAGGCGTCCTACGATAAAGGTGTCTTAAAAATTACCCTCCCCAAGAAGGAAGGAATAAAGGCGAAACAGATCGAAATCAAATAGACTATGAATCCAAAACTCAGTTGGATTCTGCCATAATTTCATTCTTGGACAATAATTGAGCCACCTGCCCGGGTAGGTTTTGCTGCGTTATCAGTCTCAGCAATCCTGGAAGTAAACGATCGACCCAGACTGGCGG
>CAZPBZ010000014.1:0-14323 GCA_964584765.1 uncultured Thermodesulfobacteriaceae bacterium | reverse complement strand
AAATTCTACAAATTATTGGATAAAACAAAGAACGTAACCTTCCTTGACGTAGAAATTATCCGCAGAAGAATATCGGACAATAATGAAAAAGATCTCTTTGATTTAATAGAAGACGATAGGGAGATAAACCCCTTTGTCTTATTGAATAAAACCGAGATCAAAGAAATTTTGATAAAAGCCATAACCGCTCTCCCGGAAAAGGAAAAAATCATAATCTCTCTTTATTACTACGAGGATCTCACAATGCGAGAAATAGGAGAAATCATGGGATATACGGAATCCCGCATATCCCAGATGCATACCAAGGCCATGTTGAGACTTAGGGTCCGTTTAGCCTCTGTCGCAAGGGAGATCGATGGATAACATTAGAGCCGTTTACAAAACCCCATCTTCAGGCCATCCTCCCTTGAGAGCTACCAAAGAGTAGAAGTAACCGTTCAAAGGTTCAGGGTTCAGGGTTCCCTTTGAACCTTTGAACCCCACAGGTCATTTTAATCCCCTACTATATTTCATTTCCGCTTGGGACTAAAAAGGATTACAAAGTCCTGTCAATTGAGTTATGATAATGTTAAGAATATCCGATCTGCGGTGCTGCCCTGATCTCCCGGTTTCGTCGACTTACTTCTGAGGCTCTTGCAAAAGGCTCAATGGTTAAAAATCATTCACTCATTAAACTTTGAACGAGAAGACAAAAAATATCTTTTCCTGATAATATATTGCTGTGACTCAAGACACTTCTATTTTTAAAGATAAAAACGGTTCTAAAGCAGGACCATCTATAGAAATCACCAAACCGGTAGAGGACTCAGATGATAATAGCCCGCAGCAGGCCGATGCAAACGCAAGGGAGTCACTGGAAAATGACTTTGATGTGGTACTTTCTGAAGACAAATTATGGGATGAAGGAGATCACCCGGTTGATATCCGACTTTTTGAGGATAATAGCTATGATGAATCAGATGAAAAGGCACTGACACTATCCACGGAAGAGGCCATCCCGCCAGGCAAAGCGAGCGAGAGCCGCTCACAAGAGACCGCGGAAGCCAAACTGCCGGACGAAGCATCTTGGATTGTTTGGACCATAACAGGGGTGTCGGGAATTCTTCTTACAGTGGGACTTGTGCTTTTGTGGAATCTTTCGGCTCCGTTTTTTGAGCCACATAGTGCGGTTACAGAAGATATCCCGGACACCTTGGCCAATCATGGTGATTTTGAAACCATGGATCTTGCCCCGTTTCTTATGCCGGCGCAACGGGACAAGGAAATGATCTTTTTTAAATTACAAGTGGAACTCATTGTATCTGATGCCGAGACAAAGCACGCAATTCGAGAAAAAGAGCCCTGGGTCAGAGACATAATCTACGGGGAACTAAAGGGGATCGATATAAGCTCAGGTATTCAAAAAAACTTCCTGATGCAATATAGACAACCAATAGTCAGGTGTCTAAATCATGAGCTTGCACCGCTTAGAGTGGAAGATATCCGGCTCAAGGGTTATTTGATGAATTAATTTGAAGTAAAAGCGGAGTTTATGACTGCTTTTTTAGGCATCGTTCATTTCGTGGGTTACCTTTTTTTGCTCTCTTTTTATTAACCCAGGTTCCAACCACATCCCAGCCAAACTTAGCCATGAGCGCCAACCAGACCCAGTGGTAACACCTTAAGCCTTTTCGCAAGAGATCCTCCATAGTGCCATTTGCCGATACTGCGACTTGGTGTAATGTTTATCTTTGGACGTTAAAGTCAGACCTTTGTGTGGTAAGGCAGAATGATAACCCATAGGAGTTATGTAATACCGTAAAACAAGATAAAAGGCACAAACATTTCTTGGACTAATCATGATGACTAATTTAGAATTGCTCATTAATGCAAACTGTGCTTATTTTATCGACAGGCTCGTTTGGCATAATTGTTTCCGTAAATACTTCGTAAAGTATGCCTTTTGAGGCTCTTATAATAGTAAAATGACAAACTCAGTTAATAATAACAATAAACACGATCCTAAAAAAGCTGGTTCGCCACAATCTCCTGAGCAAAGTGCGCGTATCACAAAAAGGCTTTCTAACAAAGAACGTCTCCGCTCTTTCTTGCAGATTTTCAAGCGGGACGATCGCGTACTGGTCGTAATAGTAGCTGACCCTGATGCCATGGCCAGTGCCCAGGCAGTAAGAAGATTGCTTAGCCGAAGAGTGGAAGAGGTGACAATCACTCACAACAATAAGATAGAGCGTGTGAATAATCTTGCAATGAGAGACTTTCTCAAAATTCCCCTGCAGCACCTGAGAGGGACAAGGCAGGATCAATACACCAAATTCGTGCTGATAGATTCCCAACCCCCGCACCATCCGGATCTGGCTTCAATTTCTTATAATGCGGTAATAGACCATCACCCCTTCACTGATGGATGGGATGCCCCCTTTGTAGACATACGGCCGGAATATGGAGCAGTTGCCTCCATGCTTACAGAATACCTGAAGGCTGCCAAGATAAATCCTACGGTAGCGCTTGCAACAGCACTTTTTTACGGCATCAAAGCCGATACCCAAAACTTTACCCAGAAGACCTCTCCATCTGATTTACTATGTTTTCAATACCTCTTTAAGCGGATCAACCAGCAACTGCTAAACAAGATAGAGACTGCTGATATAAGGCGATCAGAACTGAAATATTTCAAGATCGCCCTGGAAACCATGAAAACCAGCAAAAAACGTATTTATGCCCACCTGGGCCGCGTTGGAAATCCGGATATTCTTGTCGTGGTAGCCGATTTTTTTGCACATATTCATGACATAGGCTGGGTCATAATATCCGGCCAGTATATGGAAAAGCTGGTAGTTATCTTTCGTTGCGATGGCTATAAGAAAAATGCAGGCAAACTGGCGGCCCGTGTCTTTGGGGAAATTGGGTCGGCCGGCGGGCACAGGCAGAGTGCCAGGGCAGAGGTCCCCTATAAGAATTTGCCCGAGGGTGCAGCCAAAAAATTTACAACAGCCACGCTCCTTCGCTTGGTAGTTAAACATCTTGCGTAAACAGATTGTATACACAATCCAGCACATGGAGGGAAGTAAAACATGCCGATCTACGAATATCGCTGTGAAAAGTGTGGAAAAATTTCTTCTCACCTTGTCCTTAACAAGGACGATTTATCATCCTATTGCAAACACTGTGGAAGTAACTCGGTCATCAAGTTGATCTCCAGGGTTAATGTACGCCTTTCCGAAGAAACAAGACTCGAAAAATTGGCAGATCCGGCAATGACGGCGGGTCTCGACGAAAATGATCCCAAGAGCATGGCTAAGTGGATGAAAAAGATGGGAGGTCTGGCGGGAGATGACCTTGGCGAGGACTTTGACCAGATGGTTGATGAAGCCATGGAGGAGGCATCTGCGGAAGAGACGTCAGGCGGACCTGACAGTAACGGGCCGGATACATTCGCCTCTTCTGTGACAGATTCAATGTCTATATAGTTTGGTAATTAGCTCATTGGAGAACTTCAATTTCAGATTTATTCACAGGTTAGCAAATGCCAAAAATCTTAGCTATGGTCCTTGCGGGCGGCAGGGTTGATGAACTTGGAGTCCTTACCTTCCTCAGGCCCAAGTCCACAGTACCTTTTGGAGGCCTTTACAGATTCATAGATTTCCCTCTCAGCAACCTCATGCAATCAGGCATCGAGAGAGTCGGGATTCTCAGCCAGTATAGGTCCTCATCTCTAATAGAGCACATCGGGACAGGCGTATCCTGGGACATGATAGGCAGACATCGCGGTATCACTCTTCTGCCTCCCTTTCAAGGCTTGCACGCCTCAGACTGGTATAAGGGCACAGCCGACGCAGTATATCAGAACCTTGACTTTATCCATGCTCACAAACCAGACCTTGTACTAATTTTATCCGGCGACCATATCTATCACATGAATTATCAAAAACTCATTCAATTTCATCTGGACACGGCTGCCGATGTTACTGCTTCCTTTGTTCAGGTTTCTCCGGCAGGTTCGTCCAGATTCGGCCTGGCCCGGATTTCTGAGGATGACCCAAGGGGAGGCCGTCTTCTGGAATATTTGGAGAAACCTGCCCACCCTGCATCGAACTGGGCCTCCATGACCATATACCTGTTCAAGACGGAGATTCTGGACCAAGCCCTGAAGGAAAACGCCGGAATTGACTCCCATGAGTTTGGCAGAGACATATTTCCTGCCATAATGAGCAAACATAAGGTATATGGTTACAAATTTTACGGTTATTGGGGATACAGCCGGACCCTTAAGGAATACTGGACCGCCAACATGGATCTCTTGGGAGAACGTCCCGAAATAAAACTGTCCGATTGGCAAGTACGCAGCAACCTTGACCACGAGGCAATAAGAGATAGGGGCCCTGCGCTTATAGGCCCCCAAGGCTCAATAAATAACTCAAGAATTTATAACGGGGTCAGAATTGAAGGACAAGTTGCTCGATCAATCCTTTTTCCAGGGGCCTATGTAGGAACAGGGGCAGTGGTAAAAGATTCAATACTGTTTTTCGACACCCAGGTCGGACCAGGAGCCAGAGTTGAGAATACTATAACTGACCTCGGTGTCAGTATTGGTAGAGATTCCGTGATTGGTAAACAGGACGAGGCGCTCGCTGTAATCGGCTTCCGAACCCAAATACCTCAGAGGATAAAAATAGGACCGGGGTGCAGCGTTCATCCCAAACTCAAGGCCGAAGACTTTATCAAGAAGCTTTATGAGCAAGAGGACGTCATAACTGCGGATAATTAAATATCTCGGAATTTCTACAACTCATTGAATTTACAGGGGGTGGTTGAGGTAAGTATTCCAAGATTCCAGTTGGGGCGAAGCCCTAAATTCTCTTATGGAGAAACGCGCAATGATTGTGCCAGTTATTTTATGCGGCGGCTCAGGTACCCGTCTCTGGCCGCTATCTCGTGAAGCTTATCCCAAGCAATTTTATTCACTGGTGGAAGATGACACTCTGTTACAGTCAACTATCAAACGCCTGTCCGGTCTTCCAGGTTGCAAAACACCTTTGCTGGTTTGTAACAATCAGCATCGTTTTCTGGCAGCTGAACAGATGCGCCGGATTGGCGTGGAGTCTCCATCCATCCTGTTGGAGCCGGTGGGGCGGAATACTGCGCCCGCAACGGCCTGTGCTGCCCTGAATCTGACACAGCAGAAAGATGATCCGGTGCTGTTTGTGTTACCGGCTGATCACGTCATTACCGACATCAAGGCGTTTGGCCAGGCTGTTGAAACGGGTGCTTTATTGGCCGAGCAGGGAAAGCTGGTGACTTTTGGTATCATACCCACAGCACCTGAAACAGGCTATGGCTACATCAAGGCGTCAGACCGTCTGGGTACTGGCAATCCGGCTTTTCAGGTAGATCGTTTTGTGGAAAAGCCGGATATTGATACAGCTCAAGATTATATTGAGTCCGGAGAGTACTATTGGAACAGCGGAATGTTCATGTTCAAAGCCGGCCGCTATCTTGAGGAACTGGAACAATTTGCCCCGGAGATGCTCTATGCATGCACTGAGGCCTGCGAAAAGATTGTACAAGATCTGGATTTTTTGCGTCTTGATGCTAAGGCGTTTGCTGAGTGCCCAAGTGACTCTGTTGATTATGCAATCATGGAGAAAACGGATAGTGCTGTTGTTGTGCCATTAGATGCAGGCTGGAGTGACCTTGGTTCCTGGGCGTCACTGTTAGAACTGGGTCCCCGCGATCAAGATGAAAATGTGGTCTTTGGGGATGTGGTGACAAAGGACGTCAACAACTGTTATCTGAGAAGTGAAGCACGATTGCTGACTGCCGTAGGCGTAAAAGATCTGATAGTGGTGGATACCTCTGACGCCCTGCTTGTTGTTCATAAAGACTGTGTCCAGGATGTCAAGGCCATTGTAAACCAGTTGAAGGCATCAGGACGGGAGGAAACCATAAACCATCGCAAGGTCTATCGACCCTGGGGGGTATATGAGAGCATAGATGTGTCTGAACGCTTCCAGGTAAAAAGGATTACGGTGAAACCTGGTGGGGTCCTTTCTTTGCAGATGCATCATCACAGGGCAGAGCACTGGATTATAGTCAGAGGTACTGCCAGGGTTACCCGGGGCGATGAGGTATTATTACTGGCAGAGGACCAATCCACCTATATCCCGTTGGGAGTAAATCATCGTCTGGAAAACCCGGGTGTGATTCCCCTGGAGTTGATAGAGGTTCAGACCGGCAGCTATTTGGGAGAGGACGACATCACAAGGTTAGAGGATGTATATGGGCGCTGATCTTGTATGTTTCATGGCCTATGATATACGTGGCCGCATTCCTGATCAATTGAATGAGGACATCGCCTTTCGGATTGGCAGGAGCTATGCTGAATTTCTCAAGCCTAAACAGATAGTGGTAGGACGTGACGTTCGACTCTCCAGCGAGTCTCTTTGTGATGCCCTCAGCCAGGGCCTGATGGAAAGCGGCGTGAACGTGTTCGATATCGGTCTGTGTGGCACAGAGGAAATATACTTCGCCACCTTTTACAATCACCTGGATGGCGGAATCATGGTAACCGCAAGTCACAACCCCAGGGATTTTAACGGTATGAAGCTGGTGCGGGAAGGAGCACGTCCTATAAGCGGTGACACCGGTCTTCATGACATCCGCCGACTGGCGGAACAGGGTTTATTTTCCCCGGTGGAAAAATCAGGGCGGCACAGGGCATTGGTCAACCGGCCTGACTATATCAGGCATCTGTTGCACTATGTGGATATAGCAAAACTCAAACCACTCAAGATCGTAATCAATTCCGGTAACGGCTGCGCAGGGCCGGTGATGGATGCCCTGGAGTCCCATCTGCCCTTTGAGTTCATTAAGGTCCAGCACCAGCCTGACGGAACCTTTCCCAACGGCATTCCAAACCCACTGTTGCCGGAGAACCGTTCAGTTACCAGCAAGGCCGTTCTTTCTTCAGGGGCTGATTTGGGTTTTGCCTGGGATGGAGATTTTGATCGTTGCTTCTTTTTTGACGAAAAAGGCCGTTTTATCGAGGGTTATTATATTGTAGGTCTGCTGGCCGAAGCATTTCTGGCAAAAAAACCAGGAGAAAAGATCATCCACGATCCACGGTTGACCTGGAATACTATTGATGTCGTGACCAGTGCAGGCGGCATACCCATACAGAACAAGACTGGGCATGCCTTTATGAAGGAACGTATGAGGTCTGAAGACGCGGTTTACGGTGGCGAGATGAGCGCTCATCATTACTTTCGGGATTTTGCTTACTGTGACAGTGGTATGATCCCATGGCTATTAATTGCAGGACTGATGAGTCAGAAGGAACAGCCATTTTCCGCCATGCTCGATGAACGTATCGCCCTGTATCCAGCCAGTGGAGAGATCAACCGGCGACTGGATGATCCTTTAGCTGCTATTGCTCGCGCACAAAAGGTCTATGAACCTCAGGCCCATAGCATAGATGAAACCGACGGTATAAGCATGGAGCTGGATGGTTGGCGCTTCAATCTGCGCTGTTCCAATACTGAGCCGGTGTTGCGCCTGAACGTAGAATCCAGAGGGGATGTTGATTTGATGCAGGAGAAAACAGCAGAGTTACTGGCGCTGATCGAGACCAGTGGATAGTGAAGTGCTATTAGGACATAAAAGCAGAATCCCAGACCAAGGAAGTGCAAAATGAAAATTATGGGAACCAAAAGTATAGGAATCGTTTTTCATGATAGATAGATACAGCCGACCCGTTATGGCAGCTATATGGACCCTGGAGAATAAATACAAGACCTGGCTTGAAGTGGAAATTCTTGCGGCAGACGCCTGGGCTGAGCTCGGAGCAGTACCAAAGAAGGCTGCAGAGGACATAAGGACCAAGGCTGCTTTTGATCCGGAACGGATAGCCGAAATCGAAAAAAAAACCCGCCATGATGTGGTTGCCTTTCTTACTAACGTGGCAGAACATATAGGGCCATCCGCCCGGTATGTGCACTGGGGGCTTACGTCATCTGACATGCTGGACACAGCCAATGCCGTAATATTTAAGCAGGCCATGGAAATCATCATTGATGACGTGAACGCCCTGATGGATGTCATAAAAAAACGTGCCTTTGAACATAGAGACACCGTGATGATAGGAAGGTCTCACGGTATCCATGCCGAGCCCATCACCTTTGGTCTGAAGCTTGCCATCTGGTACGATGAGATGCGGAGGAACCGCAGGCGTCTTGAGAATGCAAAGGAGACAATTTCCTATGGTAAGATATCAGGGGCTGTCGGCACGTTTGCCCACGCTGATCCCAGGGTGGAATCCTATGTGTGCGAACACCTTGGTCTTAAGCCTGCTCCTGCCTCCAACCAGATCATACAGCGAGACAGGTACGCAGAAGTATTCTGTGCCCTGGCAGTGCTGGCAAGCTCTATTGAAAAGATAGCAACCGAGGTACGCCATCTTCAGCGGACAGAAGTGCTGGAGGCAGAGGAGTACTTCAGGCCGGGGCAAAAGGGCTCTTCGGCCATGCCGCATAAGAGAAACCCGATCCTGTCGGAAAATCTGTGTGGCCTTGCACGGCTGGTACGTTCCTATGCGATTCCGGCGCTTGAGAACGTGACATTGTGGCATGAGCGGGACATAAGCCACTCATCAGTTGAACGTGTAATCGGCCCTGATGCCTTTATCGGGACAGATTTCATACTGAGCCGTCTTGCTGGAATATTGGATAATTTAATAGTATATCCTGATCGGATGGAGCATAATCTGAATATGCTCAAGGGGCTTATCTTCTCACAACAGGTATTGCTCACACTTACACAGAAAGGTGTCAGCAGGGAGGAATCCTATGAAATTGTCCAGAAACAGGCCATGGAGGTATGGGAAGGAAACGGCACTTTCAAAGAAAGACTCCTGGCAGACCAAGACCTGGCCAAATACTTGGCTCCGGAAGAAATCGAGGCCATATTCGACATAAATTACCATCTTAAACACGTGAAAACCATATTTGATCGGGTCTTTGGGGCTGAGCAATGATTCAGAAAGACTGGGAAAGACTCAGACAGATGATATTTGAGCTCTCATACAGAGAGGGGATCTTCAAGTTGACCTCCGGGAAGGAGAGCGACTTCTACATAGACTGCAAGCAGACCACGCTTTCTGCAGAGGGGGCCTATCTCTGCGGCAAACTGCTGTACAATCGCATTTTGCAGCCCGGCATAAATATTTCAGGGGTCGGAGGAATGACCCTGGGGGCTGATCCGCTGGTTACGGCAGTCTCTGTAGTAAGCTTTATTGAAGGAAAGCCCATACCCGCCTTTATCATCCGGAAAGAAGCAAAAGGACATGGTACCGGGTCCTGGATAGAAGGAAAGTCCAACATTCCCCTTGGAAGCAAAGTGGCCCTGGTCGAAGACGTAGTTACCACTGGCGGAACCCTTATCAAGGCAATTGAGAGGACCGAGGAGGAAGGTTACAAAGTAGTCCATGTACTTACTGTTGTTGACCGGGAAGAAGGTGGGAAAAAGGCCTTGAGCAATGCCGGTTACGAACTTTCATCGCTGTTTACGCGTGGAGATATTCTGGCATTGGTTGAAAAATAAAAGGAAAAATTTTAAAATGATAAAAGACAAGGTACAAGAATCACTGGACAAAGTACGTCCCATGCTGCAGCAGGACGGCGGGGATGTAGAATTGGTAGAGGTAGATGAAGATAGCGGGATAGTCAAGGTCAATCTCACCGGCGCCTGCAAAGGCTGCCCCATGAGCCAGATAACCCTTAAGTCTGGAATTGAGAGATATCTTAAAAGTGAAATCCCTGAGGTAACCTCTGTAGTGGAGGCGTGAATGAATTCTAAATGCAGGCTCAGAGGTTAAGGGTTTAAGAAAAAATGTTCGACGTTCATCTTTCAATGATGATAGGGCTCGCCGGCCTTGATAGTGCAGGCCCTGTAGATCTGCTCTAGCAGGATGAGTCTTGCCATGTCGTGTGTAAAGGTCATTGAGGAGAGGGATAACGTCTTGTCTGCTCTCTTGATTATTTCCGGTGCAAGCCCCAAGGCCCCGCCTATCACCATGGCTAGGTCTCCAACTCCTCTTGTCTCTAGGTCTGTCATCATCCCGGCAAGTCCGGGGGAATCCAACATCCGGCCCTTTACGTCCAGGGCAACTGTAAAAGCCCCTTTTGGCAGGGCCTTTACAATGGATTCGGCTTCGCGCTTCATGACCTCGTCAGGTTTCATTTTTCGGACAAAGCGGACGCCCCGAACCTGGAGGACCTGCATACGAATGTAGTGCTCGATCTTTTCTATGTAATGCTCGATACCGGCTCTGAGCCAGGTATCCCTGGTTTTGTCCACCCAGATTAAAGAGAGACGCAACATGGATTATTCTCAATCTCAACAAGAATTTTTACGTAAGCTTCCCAAGGTTGACGAACTGATGCAGACATTATCCAATGAAGCCCCCCGGCGAGTCAAGGTAACTGCCTGCAGAGATGTCCTTGACAGCCTGCGCTCATATATTCTGTCCTCACAAGAACCTGACCCTGAATCAGTAGAATATGAAACCATAAAAAAACAAATCGAAATGCGTCTGACATCACTGCTCATGCCTTCCTTAAGGCCGGTAGTAAATGCCACAGGCGTAGTGATACATACAAATCTTGGACGCTCTCTGCTCCCCAAAGAGATCTTTCAGTCCATGCTGGATATAGCAGGTCGATACTCAAATTTGGAGTATAACCTGGAAAAGGGGATGAGGGGAAGCAGATACAGCCACGTAGAAGAGTTGCTCTGTGATCTGACAGGGGCTGAGTCGGCCCTTGTGGTAAACAATAATGCAGCCGCAGTCCTTATCACACTGGAAACCCTGGCCAAGGGCAGAGAGGTGATCGTCTCCAGGGGTGAACTCGTAGAGATAGGCGGTTCCTTCCGCATCCCTGATGTGATGGCGAAAAGCGGGGCCATCCTTAAGGAAGTCGGGGCCACAAACCGTACCCATTTGAGGGACTATGAGTCTGCCATAGGGGAACAGACCGCGCTTCTTCTCAAAGTACATCAGAGCAACTTCCAGATGGTAGGCTTTACAATGGCCGCATCAGTATCTGATCTGGCCGAGCTCGGTGCAAGACATGGCGTCCCGGTATTTGAAGACCTGGGTAGCGGCAATTTCATAGATTTCTCAAGATATGGAATAATTCATGAGCCTATGGTTCAGGAATCGCTGGCTGCCGGTGCAGACCTGGTGAGCTTCAGTGGTGATAAACTCCTAGGTGGATCTCAGGCAGGCATCATTATCGGGAAAAAAGAATTTGTTGACCGGATAAAGAAAAACCCTATGAACAGGGCGGTCCGGATAGACAAGCTAACGCTTGTGGCCCTGGAAGGGGTACTGAGACTCTATCAAGATCCGGAGCGGGCAGTTAAGGTTATACCTACACTCAACATGCTGTGTCTTTCCCATGATGAGCTTAAATCCAGGGCCAGGCGACTTCAAAGACGACTAAGGGCCTTGAAACTCACCGGCATATCGATAAATACCGTAGAGACTATTTCCCGTGTTGGAGGTGGTGCTTTGCCGCTGCAGCAGCTCAAGTCCTTGGCTGTAGCTATCACTCCGGGAAACAAGACGTTTTCTGCTGCACGTATCGAGTCTGAACTCCGCAAAAACGAACCACCCGTGATCGTAAGGATTGAAGAAGACCGTGTGCTTATGGACATCAGGACTGTTCAGGAAGAAGACTACAGGATTATCGCCCAGGCAGTGGCTTCTGCCCATGCAAGGCTGAGTAAATAATATTAACAATGACTGATCCTATGTTTCATCTGGTTCCAGCGGACCTGGAACGGTTGGGTAACCAGGTCATTAAATGGCTTGGTGAAATTTTCCCCTTTTCAGAATGGACATTCTGCCCCATTTCCGACCATGTTGACGGCCTTCCGCCGGCTAAATTTTCAGAGCGTCAGAGGCAGAGAGCCTCTCATGCCCTATCTGAATGCAAGGGATTTTGGGACCGGATAGGACAGCAAGTCCTGATCCCAATCAGAGACCGATCAGCCACCACCAATCACCAAATCACTCAATCACTTAATCACCCAATCACTTTGGGTACCCTGGTGTTATTTAAAGTAGACAATTCCATCGGACCGGAAGAAGCTGAAAGGTGGCTTCCTGTTCTACAGTCCTGGGTTGAAAATAAATTCGAGGTCCTGCGATTGGAGTCCTCTTTTTCAAGGTCAGGAAAAATTCCTCCATATGTATATCTTGCCCTGGAAGCTGTTTTGAAAAAGGAGGAGCCTTCAACCTCCTTGCTGCACCTCATAAAAAAGCCCCCGGCAAATTCCAATTACTGTGATTATAAAAGTGTGATTGACCTGTGCTCTATGATCTGGAGACGTTCTGATCCTGAATGGCTGGGAGGAAATCCCGAGGACTTCTGGATACTTCTGCCCGGAGTAGATGAGGACAAACTGTCTTTTGGCCTTAAGCAATTGATTTCTAAAGCCCGGATAGTGAAAATGCTGATTTCTAAAGCTTATGGCCACCATATCTCCGGGCCTTTTGATATCCGTCATATGGAGAAGGACATCTATGGTCTTGAAAGGTTGGCTGAGGAACTGGGTACTGCAATCTTTTGCACAGATGATTTAAAAGCCCTTGAAGACAGCCTGGGTATTGAGGGGCTTGGATTAAGGCTTGACCAGGTAAAAAAGGCCATCAAGGGCAGCTCAAAATATGCCGTTGCTTATGTTAAACCAGTGCCCAATGATCTTAAAGACGCCTTGGGGCAAGACATAGCATTAATCTCAGAAAAAAAAGATAATGCCTTTTTAATCAAAAAAATTGGCAGAAAGGCCCAGGAACCTGATTTGGCCCAATGGGGGAGTGAGATCCAGAGACTATGCACTGCCGCCCAGGGTACGCCTTCAACCATAGGTATTGCTGCCGGCAGCCAATCTGCAGTGGGACCATCCCGAACACCGGCAGCCGCCCTGTGGGCCTTTATGCACGCGGATCTGTTAGGAAACGGTTCAGTGGCCATCCATGACAGCTTGACCTGGAACGTAAGGGGAGACAAAATCCTTTCGTGGGGAGATCTGCCTGGCGCTTGCAGAAACTACAGGTTTGGCCTCAAGGCTGAGCCTCTAAATGCCAATCTGCTTAATAGCCTCGGGGTTTGTCTTGCAGAACAGGGAAGGACCAAGGCGGCCATTAATGCCTTTTCCAGAGCTGCAGGCACGTCTTCTGAAAATTTTATGGCCCTTTATAACCTTGGCGGGGTCTTTTTCCAGAAAGGAGACCTCAGAAGTGCTGAAAAGGTCCTGAAAAAGGCCCGTGCACTGAAACCAGGCGATATATGCTTAGCAAGCCGTATGGCTGAAGTGCTCATTGAATCGAACCGGGCAAAAGAGGCCCTGGATATTCTGAGTCCTTTTGTAGACAGACATGACCAACCAGTACCAGGGGCCATCTTCCGAATACTTGGCAAGGCCTACCGGGTCCTTAATCAATGGCAGAAAGCCAAGACATCATGGCAGCAGGCTATCAAAATCAACCATGAAGATTCGGAGGCCATGGCACTTCTGGCCCTTGGGTACCTTGAAGAGACACATGACTGGAAGACAGCAACAAAGCTCGGACGACAGGCAGAGGCATTGGGGAATAAATCCAAACATATTCGCACTATTCTCTGCGAACTTAACAAGAAATTGAATTCCCTTGATGATCATAAATAACCCCGGCTCTCAAATCAGACCCTTGACAAACGTGTTAACAAACTTTATCACGAGTAAGTTGATAAGCCATTTCATAATTACTTAATGTCCTTAGATGCTCCTTAGCCTGAATTTCTTTTCAGGTATGGCGATTTCTATGGTAAGGTAATTTCTATGGGTCTTAGTTCGTCACATCTAAAATACTTATATGGGAGATATTGCCAATGAAAGAAGTCAGACTTCATGGCCGCGGCGGGCAGGGAGCTGTTACGTCAGCTGAGCTCGTGGCAACTGCAGTCATAGATGAAGGAAAATACGCGCAAGCCTTTCCCAGCTTCGGTCCGGAAAGGAGGGGTGCCCCTGTTACAGCTTTTGTAAGGGTGAGTGACTCTCCAATACGGACCAGGGAAAAGGTCTACCGCCCGGACATAGTGATAGTACTGGACTCAGCACTTCCCTCTTTGGTAAAGGTCTCAGAGGGGTTGCATGAAGACGGAATTGTCATCCTGAATACCAACATGAAGGAGTCAGGGGTCAGGGAAACCTTTGGTCTGGATAGCAAACTTGCCATGGTAGATGCCAATACCATAGCCAGAGAAATCCTGGGACTGCCCAT
>CAZPBZ010000013.1:0-14951 GCA_964584765.1 uncultured Thermodesulfobacteriaceae bacterium | reverse complement strand
TGATGGTCCTTGCGCCTCTTTTAAACTGGATGTTTGAACAAAGTAAGCTGCCAAAATCAAAAATCCAGTCTTTGGACGAAATGGCCCGCAATTGGAAATGGGAGACTTTGGGTAAAGGTCTGGTTCTGTGGAGTTCCTGGGCTGAACAGGAGCTGAAAGATCTTATCTCTTATGACGACCTGTCAAGGGATCTCTGGAGTCTTGGGTTTGGCCAGCTTACAGGTATTGACCTTCCTGGTGAAGGCCAGGGCAGCCTGTCTTCAGCCCTGCTGAGCTCACAGAATTGCTTATTACGCCGGGATATCACAGCCAGTCCGATCCAGATTCTCAGGGCCTTTTCTGCCCTGATAAATGGGAATATATTGGTGACACCACACGTGGCCCTACAAAGTCCTAAAGAATGCCTGACATCCGAGTCTTCTGTGAAGGATCAAAGGCAGGCCAAAATCCCCTGGTTAACAGAAGAGCTTATGCTTAGATCACTGGAAAACCTCGCGGTCAGAGGAGAACCTTCTCTTGCGAGCATCAGGTGGAATGAACAGTCTGAGCAAATATCTACTCAATTTCCAGCTCAGGTCACTGCCCTGGGATTCTGGCCTGAAAAATCACCTAAAGTAAGTTATATTGTTTTGCTCGACGGCGTAAAAATTGATCCTCGTGAACGTCGGGGCACTTTAGGGCGAGCACTAATAGTAGCAAAACAGGCGGCACAGATACCCTTGAAAGACGAATGGCGAACGGTGAAAAGCCAAGAGACCAAAAAAGAACTCTCCTGGATGCCAAATCTTAAGGGAAAAACCGCAAGGCAGGCCTTGGATATTCTGCAATCCATAGGCATTTCCACCAAACTCAAAGGTGCAGGGACTGTGATCGCACAAAAACCAAGATCAGGAACGCCTCTTAATGGTGTGAAGGTCTGCGGTATAACCTGCGAGTGATGCTTGGTAATACACGGAACGAAAGGACATTGCAGGATATGTTAGAAGCGCTGAGACCTGCTGTTTCTATATCACCTGAGCTGGATGACGTAAAAATCAGGGGCATATCCGCAGACTCCAGACAGGTAAAACAGGGATACATATTTGTGGCAATTCCTGGCACAAAATTTGATGGAAGACAATTTATCAATGATGCCGTGGAGAAAGGAGCCTCTGCCCTGTTAATGCCAAGCCAAGATGTCCATCGTTACGTCAAGACCGTTCCTGGAGCACTTCCTGTTATAGGAGTGGATGACCCAAGGCTTTCAACCGGTCTTCTGGCGAGCGCCTTTTATGGAAATCCCAGTGAAAAAATGGCCCTTATAGCCATTACAGGCACTAATGGTAAGACTACGATCACATACTTCCTGGAAGGCATTTTCAGCAAAGCCGGGCTGAATCCTGGTGTAATAGGGACTATAAACCAGAGACATTGTGGCATGGAGGTACCTTCTGAGCTCACTACCCCTGATGCTATAAAACTGCAGGAGATCCTGGCCAATATGTTGAAACAAGGGGTAAAGGCAGTGGCCTTAGAGGTATCTTCCCACGCCATTGACCAGCAGAGGATCTCAGGATGTTGTTTTGCAGCGTCTGTTTTTACTAATTTGGGCCGCGATCACCTGGATTACCATCAAGACATGGAACAATACTTCCAGGCCAAGGTAAAATTGTTTTTGGAGTACCCCTCTGATACAGCAATTATCAACATTGATGACTTCTATGGAAGGCGTCTATGGGAGATAGTAAAAAGGAAAAAGATCAGTTATGGTCTTAGTCCTGAGGCCGAGGTAAGACCTGAGTTCCAGTCCATTAATATTGATGGAATAACAGGTAAGCTTGCCACGCCCAAAGGGCCTGTTTTCATCAAATCCAAGCTTATAGGTTTGCACAATCTATACAATATCCTTGCAGCAGTAGCGGCTTCAATCACCCTTGGGATAGATCCCGACCATATTCAGACCGGCATAGAAACAATAATGCGTATCCCTGGAAGACTCGATCCTGTGCATACTCCCCATGGAGTGACCGCCCTTGTAGACTATGCCCACACTCCTGACGCCCTTGAAAGTGTCCTGAAAAGCCTTATTCGATTAGGGCCCAAGCCTCTGATTTGCGTAATCGGCTGTGGAGGAGACAGAGACCGGGGCAAGCGTCCTCTCATGGCGCAGGCAGCTGCTTCACTGGCAGATATTGTTGTGCTGACATCGGACAATCCACGCACTGAAGATCCTCTTGCCATACTCGATCAGATGTTGAGCGGCCTCAGAGGCCTCCCTCCCTATCACCCTGCAACCAAAGCTGAAGTGAAGGTAATTCTAGACAGAAAGGACGCTATCTTATGGGCAGCAGAAAAAGCGCGGCCTGGCGCCTGTCTGCTCGTGGCCGGGAAGGGCCACGAAACCTACCAGATAATCGGCAATGAACGACTTGCCTTTGATGATAGGGAAATATTGAAAGAGGCCTTTGGGGCAGAGGTTGAAGGTAGAAGGTTGAAGGTAGAAGGTTGAAGGTAGAAGGTCAAAGGTCAAAGGTAGAAGGTAGAAGGTCAAAATCAGAGAGTCTTGAGGATCAGGGATTTAGATTAAAGGCTTCTCAGGTGGCAACGGCTATTGGAGCCAGTGTCCTTTCGGGTGACATGGACACAGCAATCCATGGTATATCAACAGATTCCAGATCAGTAAGAAGAGGAAATATATTCTGGGCACTTTCAGGGGATCATTTCAACGGTCATGATTTTGTCCTTGATGCTATAAAAAAGGGGGCCATTGGCGCAGTAGTCAGTTCGACCTTTGACTTTCGACCTTTGACTTTAAGCCCTCGATCCCGTCCTATCCTGTTGCAAGTCCAAGATGCGTTAAAGGCCCTGGGAGATTTCGCAGCGTGGTATAAGGAACACCTTGGAATCAAGGTGGTTGGCATTACGGGCAGTTGCGGCAAGACTACCACCAAAGAACTGATTTTCTCGATCCTGGAGAAAAAATGGAAAGTGGCTAAAACCCTAGGGAATTTTAACAACCTTATCGGACTTCCCCTCAGTCTGCTTTCGGCCAAATCTGATGATGCATGGGCAGTGCTGGAAATGGGAACGAACCAACCGGGAGAAATACCCCGGCTGTGTGAAATTGCCAAGCCACAAGTGGGCCTTATTACTACCATACAGCCTGCCCACCTTGTCGGTCTGGGGGACATAAAGCAAGTAGCCAGGGAAAAATGGGAACTCTGGAGAGCCCTTCCCCAAACAGGTGTGGCAGTGGTGAACCTTGACGACCCCCTGGTGACCGAAGGAGCCAAAGATATGACATGCCAGGTGGTGGGCTATTCTCTGACACCTAATCCCCAACTCAAAATTGCAATTACTTGCCTGTCATATACCCAGGGCGAGCATGGCACTCTGCTGGATCTGGATATTGCCGGAAGCAGACTCTCTGTTGATCTTTCTCTTATAGGAAAGGCGAACGTGCAAAATGCCGTTGCAGCCGCAGCTACCGGCTATGCAGTAGGGCTGACACCGGCCCGGATCAAGCAAGGGCTGGAGGAAGTAAAACCAGTTCCAGGCCGCCTTTTTCTGAAAAATCTTGGACCTAAATGGAGGCTGATAGACGATTCTTATAATGCAAATCCATGCTCTATGAGAGCGGCTCTTGAAACTCTCGATCTTTGGAGCAAAGGCGAAAAAAAGATAGCGATCCTGGGAGACATGCTGGAACTCGGAGATGCCGCCTGCGACTTCCATCAGGATCTTGGACGACTTGCAGCTAATACAGGGGTTGATCTTTTAGTCTTCGTGGGCGAGTTTGCAGATGCTGTTTCCAAAACTGCCCAAAAGGCTGGTATTTCGCAAAAGGCTATTCGTATCTTTCCTAACACGGAGGATTTGCTTTCCTGGATAGAATCAGCCGCCCTTGACTGCATGCCTTCTCCGGCAATCATACTTGTAAAGGGATCACGGGCCATAGGCCTTGAGAGAGCAGTGGATGCCCTTATCAGGCATCTGAGAGAGGAATAGGCCTTATGCTCTTTCATCTGCTATATCCCCTCCACGATATGTGGCCTGTATTCAATGTTTTTCGCTATATCACATTCAGGACAATATATGCGGCTGTTACTGCCATCTCAATAATATTGTTTTTTGGGCCTTGGTTCATGAGACGCATGTGTGTAATGCAGATGGGCCAGGTCATCAGGGACGATGGGCCGGCAATGCATCATGCAAAAGCCGGAACACCAAGCATGGGGGGCATATTAATCGTTGGATCCATCCTGGTCGCCACACTCCTGTGGGCGGACCTAAGGAATCTTTACGTGTGGATAAGCATTTTGATTCTTGTCAGTTACGGCGCGATAGGCCTTGCGGACGACCTGCTGAAAATCAGAAAGCATAACAGCATCGGCCTGTCCGGCAGATGGAAGCTGGTCTGGCAGACAATCTTTGTACTTTTAGCCGCGTGGATAATTGCCGCACATGGTAAGTGGGATACCCATCTTAGCATCCCGTTTTTTAAGAACTTTCAGCCTAATCTCGGAATTATGTATGGTCTTTTTGCCCTGTTTGTGGTCGTTGGGACCTCCAATGCCGTTAATCTGACCGACGGTCTGGACGGGCTTGCTGCCGGCCCTTTCATAGTAGCCGCATCAGTATACACACTGTTTACATACCTGGCCGGCCACTCGACTCTTGCCCAATATCTCCAGATTCCTTCGGTTCCAGGCGCAGGAGAGCTTGCAGTGTTTTGTGGCGCAATGGTAGGGGCCGGTTTGGGTTTCCTCTGGTATAACACCTATCCTGCAGAGATCTTCATGGGAGATGTAGGATCCCTTGCCGCGGGCGGGGCCCTGGGAACAGTAGCCGTTCTCTCAAAGCAGGAAATGCTGCTTGTAATTGTAGGTGGAATCTTCGTAGTTGAGGCATTATCCGTAATTCTTCAGGTTTTTTACTTCAAAACAACAGGAGGCAAGAGGATCTTCCGTATGGCTCCCATCCATCATCACTTTGAGCTTAAGGGATGGAAAGAGCCAAAGGTCATCGTGAGATTCTGGATAATTTCTATATTGCTGGGGCTGGTAGCAATCAGCACGTTAAAGCTGAGATAAAAAATTTGGTGATTTGGTGATTGAGTGGAACTGAAGGGCAAAAAAGTAACAATACTGGGCATGGGGGTATCCGGCCAGGCAGTTGCCGGATGGATCGTCTCTCAAGGGGCACAAGTCATATGCAGTGACTTAAATCCCCTAAATAAGTGGCCTAAGGGTCTGGCAGGTTGGTGTGACAAAAATGGCGTCGGAGTGGAGACAAAAAAACATAAGGTAGAGACCTGCCTTTCATCCGACCTGATAGTGGTTAGCCCTGGTGTTTCACCTGACATTCCTGCCCTTGAGGCAGCACGCAGGTCCAATATCCCTGTGATTGGAGAACTGGCCTTTGCGGCATCCTTCTGGAAAGGACCTCTAATCGGCATCACCGGCACAAACGGAAAAACCACTACTACTATGCTTGTGGATGAGATGCTAAAGAAGGCCAATGTGCCTCATGTAAGGGCTGGGAACATTGGAACACCATTATCTGCACTCATTGAAGAACATACTGAGGAAACTATCGCGGTCTTAGAGATTAGCAGCTTTCAGTTGGATTATTTTCCAAGGACCATGTACTTTCCTTTCACTCCCCCAAGGTTCAAGACAACAGCATGGCTCAATCTTGCGCCGGACCATCTTGATCGCTACCAGGACATCAAGAGCTACGGAGAGAGCAAGGCAGTAATCTATGATTTTCAAAGGCCTGAAGGTTGGGCCATTCGCAACATGGACGACAAGGAACTGGAAACGTGGAGGAACAGAGGACGTGCCAGAAGGCTCTACTTCGGGGTGCTGCTCCCAGGAGTTCCCGGAGCCGGGCTGGACACCTCTTTGAAAAAAATCAACGTCATGTGGCCTGATAATAAATGGGAGGAATATGACTTAGAAAGCTGGTCCCCAAGGGGTCGACATAATATTGAAAACCTGGCTTGTGCCATACTCATTTCACGCCTGGCAGGTGCTGGTGCTGGGGCCGTACAGTCTGTTATCCGAAGCTTCAAAGCGGCACATCACAGACTTCAGTGGGTGGTCCAAAATGGGGGCATCGACTATTATGACGACTCCAAGGCCACCAATATTGCATCTGTGCTTCGCGCACTGGAGTCCATAGATCAGCCAATAGTGCTCATCGTGGGCGGCCGCGGCAAAGGTGAAGATTATGCTTCCCTGGCCGAGGCCACAAAAAAGGTGCGTATTCGTGGTGCGATTGTTATGGGCGAAGAGGCCAAGGCGTTTGAAAAAGTCCTATGTAACGTAATGCCGGTTATTCAAGTGCGTGGGACAAAAAACGGCAAAAAGACTATGAGAAAAGCCGTAATGGAAGCAACGTCCCTGGCTGAGCCCGGTGATGCCATACTCCTTTCCCCGGCCTGCTCCAGCTTTGATATGTTCAAGAACTATGAAGAACGTGGAATGGCCTTTCAGGAAACAGCCAGGGAATTGGGTGATTTGAGAGAAGGGAATTTATTTGAAATCGCAGATGCAGGCATATTGTGAACTTAACTATGAGCCGAGAAATATATAAGCACAAAACAATCACCAAATCACCAAATCACCAAATCACCAAATTAGTGGTGGCTGGTGGTGGCACAGGCGGACACGTGTTTCCCGGAATTGCTGTAGTTGAGGCCATGGAGTCCCATGGCCCTGTAGATATCCTGTGGATAGGCACGGGCCGCCCGGTGGAAAAAAAAGCGCTTTCAGGACATAAATGGGATTACCGAATCCTGAACACAAGGCCTCTCCGGGGCTCAGGCCTTGCAGCAGCCACGCGTTCTCTGGCTGGACTTCCCTTTTCCACGATCAGGGCTTGTTTGTGGCTTAAATCATTCAGGCCTCATGTGGTACTGGGTGTCGGGGGATATGTCTCCGGGCCTGCACTTCTTGCAGCGCGAATGTTGCGGATACCCGCAGCCCTACATGAGCAGAACCTTATCCCCGGGCTCACAAATCGTTTGGCCTCCAGGTTCGCAAAGACAGTGTTTGTGAGTTTTAAAGAAACTGTTAAATACTTTCCAGAAAATAGGGTAATTTTTACTGGAAATCCCATACGAAAAAATATTATTGAATTACTCAACCAGCAAATTAAACAATCACCAAATCACCAAATCACCAAATCACTTAATCTTCTGGTCCTGGGAGGTAGTCAGGGTGCCAGATGCCTGAACCGGCTTGCTGGTTCGGCCATACAGGTTTTGTGGCAATCCGGTTTTCATTTGGAAATTATTCACCAAACCGGCAAGCTGGATGTGTCATATGTTGAGAAATTTTACAAGGATGCAAATATTCCAGCCAAAGTGACCCCGTTTATCTCCGACATTGGTGAATCCTATTCCTGGGCAGATCTGGTTATCTGCCGGGCCGGAGCGGGTACTCTGTCTGAGCTCACAGCCCTGGGAAAGCCCTCGATACTCATTCCCTATCCCTGGGCAACGGACAGCCATCAGGATGCCAACGCCAGAGAACTGACTGAAGCCGGGGCTGCCAAATACTTCCTGGAAGAAGAAATCGGTGCTATAAGACTGGCGGGAGAGATACAGTCTTTGCTGGAGGATCCTCAAAAGCTCATCAATATGGGAGAAAATGCTCGAAAACTCGGAAAACCCAGGGCAGCCGCAGAGATAGCCTCTATACTGATAGAGATGGCCGGACATACTTTTTCATATTCTGAAACAGAAACTAATTCATTGAAAGGTTTTTCAGTACGTAATCATGTATAAAAAACAACATATGCATTTTGTGGGAATCGGCGGAATCGGCATGAGCGGCCTTGCACAGGTCCTTCTTAATCTTGGATATAGAGTCACAGGTTCTGATTTGTGTGAGACTGAAATCACCAGGTCCCTCAAAAAATTGGGGGGCACAATTTACAGGGGTCACGCCCCTGAAAATATTCAGGGTGCAGACGTGGTGGTGATTTCCTCTGCTGTCAGAGAAAACAATCCTGAGGTCCAGGAGGCTTATTCTGCCCAAATTCCAGTCATATCAAGGGCTGAAATGCTTGCGGAATTGATGCGGCTTAAGAAGTTCGGCATAGCAGTGGCCGGGGCCCATGGAAAGACCAGCACGACCTCCATGATCTCTTCTGTGCTTCGCACCGGTGGCCTTGATCCAACGGTCATCATAGGCGGGAAGGTGAATGGCCTGGGAAGCAATGCCTGCTGGGGACAGGGCGAGTTCCTGATAGCAGAAGCCGATGAGAGTGACGGAAGCTTTCTGCGCCTTACACCAAGCATAGCTGTGGTAACCAATATAGACAGGGAACACCTGGACTATTATTCAGACCTGAATGCCATAATCCGGTGTTTTCTGGACTTCATAGACAAAGTCCCTTTCTATGGTCTTGCCATACTCTGTGGAGATGACCCCCACCTCAGAGAAATGCTCCCGGCAGTAAAAAAACGGGTAATGACTTATGGGACAGGACCTGAGTCTGATCTGCAGGCCAGAGATATTACCTTTGAAGGTCTGGGAGTATCCTTCAGGGCCTGGTGGAAAAACTCCGAACTCGGCGAGATACGACTCAAGGTCCCCGGGCTGCACCATGTAAGAAATTCCCTGGCTGCAATGGCCCTGGGACTTGAGCTTGAGATACCTTTTCATAAAATCCAGGCCGGTCTTATTTCATATGAAGGTGTAAGCAGACGATTTGAGATATTGGGTGAAACAGAGGGAGTGACAGTAGTAGATGATTATGCCCACCACCCTACTGAGATACGGGCCACCCTATCAGCTGCCAGGGCATGTTGGCCTGAACGCCGGCTCGTGGTTCTTTTTGAACCCCACCGGTACAGCAGGACCCAGATATTAATGGACGATTTTACTACGGCTTTCGGAGAAGCTGATGAACTATGGCTGACGGAAATCTATCCAGCCAGTGAAACTCCTATAGTAGGAGTCAGCGGAAAACGTCTGGCAAGAAATATCAGGGATAAACGGGGTGGACCAGTGCACTATGTAGAGTCCTGCGGGGATTTTCCACGGGTAGTTGTACCAAGCCTGCAGGAGGGTGACGTGGTCATGACTCTTGGGGCCGGTTCCATAGGGCGTATGGGATCAAAAATTCTGGACATGCTTAAGACAAAGGAGTCAGCGCTTGCTCTCTAAGGATCTAGAAAGGATAGAAGATCTCCAGGTGCGCAAGAGTGTTCCGCTTTTACCGCTCACAAGCTTCCGTATAGGCGGGCCTGCGTATCTGTTCCTGGTTCCAAGGACCCTGAAGGCCCTTGAACAGACCATTTCTTATCTCAGTAATCGTTCCATATCCTATAAGGTACTGGGCCAGGGAAGCAACCTGTTGATCAATGATAAAGGCATGAAGATAGTCATGACCCTGGCAGCCCTGAATCGTATCCACTTCCATGGAAAAAGCAAATTCGAGCATGAAGGCCGTTGGCAAGTCCCATCTAACGCCTCTTTGCAACATGGAACAGCTCATGGCCATCCATTTAAAACAGTGTCTGTAGAGGCAGGATGCAGGCTGAAGTCTCTTCTTTCCTGGTCCATACGCAACGGCCTGTGTGGTCTTGAGAATCTTTCGGGCATTCCGGCAAGTATTGGGGGGGCCATAGCCATGAACGCCGGCACTAACAAGTGCTCCATGGCAGAAGCGATAGACGCTGTACAATTTACAGGCCCGGACGGGAGTTGCTGGTTCCGGAGAGATCAATTGCAATTTGATTACAGGTCTTTCAGACTGCCGGACAAGGCCCTTATCTCTGCCGCAAGAATTCAATTTGGCAAAAGCAGCCCTGATCAGATCAGGCGCAATGTCAGAAAGGTGATGTGCAAACGGAGAACCACCCAGCCTATAGGAAAACCAAGCGCAGGGTGCGTTTTTAGAAATCCTCCGGGAGATTCAGCAGGAAAGCTCATAGACCAATGTGGACTCAAAGGTCTTAGAATCGGGGATGCCGAGGTATCCAAAAAGCATGCGAACTTTATTGTAAACCATGGAAAAGCCAGTGCCGTACAGGTAATGGACTTGCTGGAAATCATTAGAGAGCGTGTAAAAAAAGAGACTGATGTAGAACTTGTCCCAGAAGTATCTATTTGGGGTATGGAAACATGAAAATCAGAAGGCCGTCTTCAGAATTCAGGTCTTCAGTACATAGCTCCGGCTCGCGGACTAAGTCTGTCAAACCGGTGTCTTCCGTATCGTGGTTTATCAATTCTAAAATATTAGTCGGCATAGCCGTAATGTGCACTGTCCTTGTAGGGTTTTTTATGTGTCGTTATTGGGCATGTCAATCTGATCTTTTCAGGGTTTGTCAGGTTCTGGTTATGGGCTGCGATCGCGTCACAGAAGAGGAGGTTTTGCAACTGAGCGATGTGACAGCCCAGGACAATCTTTTATCTCTCGATCTGAAATCAATTGCAACGTCCATAGAGGCGCATCCCTGGGTCCATACTGTTGAAGTTAAGAAAAAATTGCCGGATCACTTAATGATTACGATCAAAGAACGTACTCCGGTAGCTTTATTGAATTCTGACAAAATCTATTTGGTTGATGAACAAGGTGAAATTATCGAAAAACTTTCTACAGAAGACACCGTCTCTCTTCCCATCATTGCCGGGATTGATCCTAAAAACATAAAAAATCACCAAATCACCAAATCACCAAATCACCAAATCCAAAAGGCCCTGGAATTAATATCCATGGCAAGCAAAGGCACAAGAACTCTGGGTGTAAACAATATTAGCCAAATAGACATAGCTAAAAAAGATACATTAATACTATATACATCCGACAGTGGTATTCCTTTTCACTTTGATACTGAAAATCTCAGTGCCCAATTCAGTAAGGCGGAAAAAGTCCTGTATCAACTCTATCGCTCAGGAATATATAAGGAAGCAGCTAAGGTTGATTTGGATTACGGCCCTGGCCAGGCCCTGGTCAGTCTGAAACATTAGGAGAGGAAATGGCGGAGAGACCCGGTAACATGATTGTCGGCCTAGACATCGGCACTACTAAAATATGTGCAGTAGTGAGTGAGTTCAACGAAAAGGGCGCTGATATTATAGGCGTTGGGACTTATCCTTCTGTAGGTCTTCGCAAGGGAGTGGTTGTCAATATAGACAATACGGTCGATTCTATACAAAGGTCTATGGAAGAGGCCGAACTCATGGCCGGGTGTGAAATCGGCTCAGTGTTCATTGGTATTGCCGGTAGCCATATAAAGGGCTTCAACAGCCATGGGGTGATAGCTGTAAAGGGCCAGGAGGTCTCCCAGGAGGACGTTGACAGAGTCATAGATGCAGCAAGGGCAGTAGCCATACCCCTTGATAGGGAGGTCATACATATTCTGCCGCAAGAGTATATTGTAGATGAGCAGGGAGGGATCCTGGACCCTGTTGGGATAACCGGGGTAAGGCTGGAAGCCAAAGTACATATAGTGACAGGAGCAGTTACAGCTGCACAGAACCTCATCAAGTGCGCAAACCGGGCAGGGCTTGACGTAATAGACATAGTTTTTCAGCCCCTTGCCTCAGCCGAAGCAGTTTTAACCCAGGAGGAAAAGGACCTGGGGGTGGCCCTTGTGGACTTTGGGGGTGGTACTACGGATCTTGCTCTATTTACTGAAAGTGCCATCAAACACACAGCCGTGCTGGGACTTGGCGGCAACAACCTCACTAATGACATAGCAGTCGGGTTAAGGACACCCAGTAAAGAGGCTGAACAAATAAAGATAGACCACGGCAGCTGTCTCAACTCTTTGGTAGATAAAGATCAGATGATAGAAGTCCCTGGTGTGGGAGGGCGCAAACCCAGGCTTTTGTCCAGGCACATCCTGTCTGAGATACTTGAGCCCAGAGTGGAGGAGATCTTTACCTTGGTTGATCAGGAAATAGAACGGACAGGACTTAAAGAACTACTGGCTTCGGGGGTAGTTATAACCGGAGGCTCTGCCCTCCTGCCTGGAATCGTCGAGATTGCGGATCAGGTATTCCAGTTGCCAGCAAGAATCGGCTTTCCACAGCGGATCTCCGGTCTGGTGGACGTGGTCAACGGACCCATGTTCGCCACTGCTGTAGGCCTTGTGCTCTATGGCATGGAACATCAGCCCCAAAGAAAATTCCGGATAAGAGACAGGAATATATTCAACAGGGTAACCCTTCGCATGAAGTCATGGTTTAAGATTTAAAACAAATTCCTAACCTATTCGAGTTGGAGGACTAAGCATATGTCTTTTGAGTTTATAGAGCCAAAACTCACTGCAAAGATAAAGGCAATCGGAGTCGGAGGTGGAGGCGGAAACGCTATTAACAGTATGATAGCCTCCGAACTCAAGGGTGTGGAATTCATAGCTGCAAACACGGATTCCCAGGCCCTTGAAGTGTCCAGGGCCGGCACAAAGATTCAACTGGGTAGAGGACTCACCAAGGGACTCGGAGCAGGGGCAAAACCTGAAATTGGCAGGGAAGCCGCAGAAGAGAGCATAGATGATATCCGGGAAATGCTGGAAGGAAGCGATATGGTCTTCATTACTGCCGGAATGGGTGGAGGTACCGGCACCGGAGGAGCCCCTGTTATTGCAGAAATCAGTAAGGAAATGGGCGCTCTCACAGTAGCAGTAGTGACAAAACCGTTTTCCTTCGAAGGAAAACGCAGGATTCGCGTTGCGGAAGAGGGAATAGAAGAATTAAAAGATGTTGTAGATACTATAATAACCATTCCGAACGACCGGCTCAGAAGCCTTGCCCAACCCAACACTCCGATACTGGAGATGTTCCGAAAGGCAGATGAGGTCCTTTACTATGCAGTAAGAGGTATTTCAGACCTCATAGTCCTGAGAGGGTATATAAACGTAGACTTCGCAGATGTTCGCACTGTTACGGCTGAAATGGGAATGGCCCTCATGGGTACAGGTGTTGCCAAAGGATCTCGCAGGGCCTTGGAGGCAATACAGATGGCCATATCCAATCCCTTACTTGAAGACATATCCATAAGCGGCGCCAGGGGCATCCTGCTGAATATTACTGCGAGCAGTTCTACTCTGAGCATGGAGGAGGTAGAACAGTCATCTTCTTTGATTCACGACGAGGCCCATGAAGACGCCAATATCATCCTGGGCACTGTATTTGATGACGGTATAGATGAAGAGATCAGGGTAACAGTCATAGCCACCGGTATAGGGCCTGATGCCCGTTCCTTAGAAAAGCACATTGTTACACCAATAGAATCTATCAAGAAAAAGAATAAGACTATAAAGCTGGAACATGGTGCGACAACACACATCCAGAAGGATCCTGTCGGGATATCCGGCTACATAAAGAATCCAGGGAAACAAGTATTAGACTTTGATGGCCTTGATAAAGTGGATACCAATGAATTGGATATTCCTGCTTTTATCAGACGAAAAGCGGATTAAGGGTCTGTAAAGAATTCTAAGCCCCGCAGACCGACTCAACATGATTACACATTTTCAGGGATATGGCATTAATCTGTTCCTCGTTTTCGCCTTCAACCATTATACGTATAACCGGTTCGGTGCCGGAGGGTCTGACAAGTATTCTGCCTCTGCGCTTAAGATCTTTCTTTAACCGGTCCTGAAGTTCCTTAAGACCGGCAATTTCATCCACAGTCTTCTTCTCCCGCACGCGGACATTGTGCAGTACCTGAGGAAAGGAAGCCATTATGCCGGCAAGTTCTGAAAGGGGCCTTTCTTTCTTTTGCATGATAGCCAAAAGCTGTAAGGCAGCCAAGATACCATCTCCTGTAGTTATATGATCCAGAAACACCAGGTGTCCTGACTGTTCACCACCGAAGTTGTAACCTGCCCTTCTCATGGTCTCTACTACATAGCGGTCACCAACCTGTGTTCGGATCAGCCGCCCGCCCTTGTTCTCCAGAGCAACCTCAAGCCCCATGTTGCTCATAACCGTTGCTACTACGGTATTAAAGTTGAGCTTGCCTCTGTCAATCATCTCATAGGCACATATTGCCATGATATGATCGCCATCAACCACTAAACCCTTTTCATCAACCACTATTAAACGATCACCATCCCCGTCAAATGCGATTCCGATATCAGCCTTGTGCTCGCCTACAGCCTTTTGCATGAGTTCAGGATAAACAGCTCCGCACCCATAGTTAATGTTGGTACCATTTGGACTTACGCCCAGTTTGATTACCTCAGCCCCAAGCTCTTCAAAAACAGCAGGAGCCACCTTGTAGGTAGCACCATGTGCACAGTCCAAAACGATCTTAAGGCCATCAAGGGCAAGATCCTTTGGAAACGTGTTTTTCACAAATACTATGTACCTGCCGGGGGCATCGTCGATGCGGAATGCCTTGCCGACATCTTGCCCTGTTGGTTGGGATTCTATTAATACTCCCGAATCCATCAGTTCCTCTATTTGCTCCTCTGATTCGTCGGGTAATTTAAAGCCGTCGCCTGAAAAGAGTTTTATTCCATTATCCTGAAAAAGATTATGGGATGCTGATATCACTACTCCGGCATCAGCTCTCATGTTAGTGGTAAGAAATGCAATGGCCGGAGTAGGCATGGGCCCTAGCAGCAAAACGTCCACTCCCATTGAACATATTCCGGCTGCAAGCGCATTCTCCAGCATATAGCATGATAACCGGGTGTCCTTTCCTATAAGTATCCTGGGATGACGCCTACGACGATTTCTAAACATATAGGCTACGGCACGGCCAATCTTCATTGCAATATCAGTGGTCATAGGGTGGACATTAGCTATCCCGCGAATACCGTCTGTACCGAACAAATTGCGCATTTAATGATCTCCTAAATCCTTCAATTCCTCAATTTCTACTGCCTTCTATCTTCTGTTTTCTCTGTGTGCCCTGCGTCTCTGTGTGAGATAAACAGATCGTTTAAATCATGCCTCATTTATTACCCAAAATAGCCTTGAGCTGAAATGGGTAAA
>CAZPBZ010000012.1:0-15022 GCA_964584765.1 uncultured Thermodesulfobacteriaceae bacterium | reverse complement strand
GGGTGGAGTGATCGGATGTGATCACCAGTAATAATTCCGGATCGTCAAGCAGTGTGTTCAGGACGTTTCCCAGTCCTCTGTCCAGAGACTCGATTACTGCCCTTTTGAGATACGGATTTTTCGTGTGGGCAGCAGAATCCGGGGCCTTGGTGTGAATATGGATAAAATCAAAACCACGAAGGTGTGACAGGGCAAGCTCAATCCGGTCGGCAAGATCTTTACCTGGATCTATACTGTCATGTGCCCTCAAAACCTCCATGCCGAGAAAATTACACAGTCCCCAGTAAATCAGGCCTGAGGATATTGACAAACCCCTGAGCCCCCAGCGGCGATGGAAAGAATCAACCGGCCTGAGTCTGCCAGGGCGCTGGGTAGCGAGTGCATTTATGGGACATTCTTTTCTCATTTGCCGGTTTGAGTTTACCTGGTGGCCTTTGAGTCTTGTGTAACAATCCAGGAGGAATCTTTTCAGTGCCCTGGAAGTGGCTTGTGCCTCAGGGTCTGCCTTTGTAGAATTGAGAGGCTGTATTTCTATCAGGGGCATACCTTCCTGCAGTGGGTCCGAGTCCGTTAAGTGCGGAGAAGCGCCACCTTTAATGATAATAATGCCTTCAAGACCGCGGGTTTGAACAAAAGAGACCTTGATTCCATCGATCTCAAATGGAGAAAGGGCTTTTAGAAGCTTGTCTATTTCCTCTCCGGAGACATCAGGTCTATCCTTTTTGAGGACAAGGACACCGTTTTTTTCCGTCACACTTACAAAGTGCGCTAATACCGCTACATCATCAGGAGAAACCGGGATGCCGGCTCCCTGTGCTTCCAGTATTCCTCTTCCAGGGAACTGCTCCTGGCTGTAACCGAACAGGGCAAAATGCGCCTCTTCACTGGGAAGCGCCAGACCTTGTCTTTTTCCATGGAACAGACCATTGCTGCCGAGCCTGGCCAGTCTATCGAAGTTGGGGGTTTCAGCCGCCTGAAGCGGAGTCTTGTGGCCCAGGTTCACATAGGCCCGGTCACCGAGACCGTCGAGGAGTATCAATATGCATTTAGAAGGCATTGAATGAATAATTCCGTAAATAATATGCCGGGCATGTTCTGCGGCACGAGCCAAAGGCGGAAGTGTTTCAATACTAAATCATATTTGAAGATGATGCTAATAGAAAATACCTATGGATCAGGTCTTATTCATGAGTAAAACCAATTTGACTTTTTGTTAAATTACCACGAACATATACTATGCTCTTTGACCTTCATGTACATACTCGGATTTCACCGTGCAGCAGCTTAGACCTGAAGGACATATTGACCCACGCCAGGTCCAGGGGGCTGGACGGCGTTTGTATCACTGATCACGACACAATGGACATAGGGGCTTTTTGCCCGGAAGGACTGCAACGAGACGGTCTGTGCATTATTTTTGGAATGGAATATTCAACTTCAGAAGGGGATTTTCTCATCTTTGGTCCTTTTGAAGAAGTTCCCAGGGGACTTTCAGCAAAGGAAATTCTAACGGAGGTGAATAAGGCAGGCGGAGTGGCTATTGCAGCGCACCCCTGCAGGAAGGTGCGCCCTACCAGGGAATATGTGATCAAGGAAGGATATTGTCGGATAGTAGAAGGGATAAACGGCAGGAACCAGGAACATGAAAATCAGATGGCCTTGTCTTTGTATCAGAACTACCCTGTCTCTTTTATAGGTGGCAGCGACTCCCATACGCTGGAAGAACTGGGCGGCGTTGCTACCAGCATCGGCGGCGAGATACGAACAAGGTCGGATTTAATTAAAGCCCTCAGGGACGGAAACTTTTCCCTCCACCTTGAAGCTCAACTATAATCCCAACCAGATGTCAGATTATCCGGTTCGCCATGACATTTACTAGTTCGCGATGTTGTCACAGGAACCCCTTAAGACCAATACACAGCTAATAGCAATCAGTAGCCCACCGAGAAGGTTAATGAGTTGAGGGATCTCTTGATAGAAAATTATGCCGACGATTATCGCACTAATAACTTCGGCCAACATTAGTATCCCTGCTGTTGAAGCAGTGATGTGTCTTAATCCGAAAAAATATAGCGGCGTAGTTACACCTATAAAAAATAAACTTGTTAGAAAGATATATCCAAGTTGCTGTAGGCTGGATATGGAATTATTAGAAATGAAAAAAGGGAAATAGACCAGGCATGCAAATATTATACTCCAAAACGTAGTAAAATATGCAGAATGTTTTTTTAACTTTCTGCCGATTAGTGTCATTGCTGCCACAGGAATTGCAGATAATAAGGCACAGAAGCTCCCCAATAGCATCTTTTGAGAAAGATTTAAGGACTGATTAAAAATCAAAATTAATCCAGCCACAGACAAGGCAAGTGCTAACATCTTCCGGCGATTTAACCTTTCTTTGAGCAGCAAGGCAGCACCGAACATAGTTAAAATAGGGAAGGTGTAATGCAGTAATTCGGTGTTTGAAATTGTTGTGTAATTGAAAGCATAAAATAGAGTCATCGTTACTCCAAAATAGCAAACACCTATGGACATCAAATAAAACCATTCTTTTCGCTGGGGCAATTCGATTCTTTCTCCTGTTCCATACAAAATAGAAGAAATGATGACTATGCCAATTAGGTATTCTACAAAGTTGATGGAATAGACATTAAGCCCGATGCCAGTAAGGAATCTGATAAAGAGGCCTGTGAATCCATACATAGTCGCCGACGCAACTATTGCGATTACTCCTTTTGCTTTATCACTTACCTTTTGGTTCACTGCCCCTCCGCAACCCCTCAATCCCTAAATCTTCCATTCTATTGATATATTCACAATTGCCCCAAGCCTATTCGCCGAAGTTTTGAGTCAAATATGCACTACTCGCCTTTCTGTGCTATCAAGATATGATCACACAATATCCTGCCTGACTAAATCAGAATAGGTATCTCTCCTGCGGATAACCTGGACCTTGCCTGAGGTTTCAATCATGACTGCCATGGCAGGTGGGCGGCCATTATAGGGGGTCATCTGCTCCAGGGTATAGGCACCGGTATTGAGAAAGGCCACGATATCCCCCTCATCCATGGATTCTGGCAGGAGACGATGATAGTCAGCGTCTTCGTTTCCAGGAATGGGGAACACATCCCCGCCATCACACAGGGGACCTCCTACGAGAAAATGCGCTGTATGAGGGCTTTTGATCCTGCTTGCCGCCACCATGTGGAAGTACCACTGGTACGAAAAATTCTCCAGCAAGGTATTGAATCCGGCATCCAGGATGAGCCATGGACAGCCGCTGGGAGACGCCTCTTTTTTGCGCACCACCCTGGAGAGAAGAATAGCGGTATCTCCCACGATGCATCTGCCTGGCTCCATAAAAAGCTCAATGCCTGAAGGCACCACCTCCTTGAGGGCCTGAGCCAGGTCCGCAGCCGAAAAGGCGCTGGCAAGGCTTTTGGGCGGACAGAGGGCTTTCCCCCTGACGGACGCCGCCTCCCTGCAATAGTTTACAGGGAGCCCTCCACCTAAATTAAGGTGCCTGATCCTCACCGGCAAAAGCCTCTCAATAGTGTCCTTGAACCTAAGCAACTGGAGAGCGGCCTGCCTGTATGAAGACAGGAAGCCAAGCTGGGATCCCACGTGCGCATGGATGCCAATAAGTTTTACGTGCCCTTCGGCCGCTGCTATGAGGTTACAGGCCTCAGCTATATGACCTGGATGGATGCCGAATTTGCTCCTTAAAACCCCTGTCTCAAGCCCTGCATGCCCACCGTCCCTTATTTCCGGTACGAGACGAAGGGCTATGGATACCTGGGTGGCAAGCTGTCCGGAGAGCGCTATTATGGCCTTTAACTCGGAAATTGAATCCACGTTGATGCAGTAAATTCCGCACCTGATTGCCCATTCTAATTCCTCATCCGACTTGGCAACCCCATTGAAAATAATCCTACTCGGATGATAGCCGGCCTGAAGGGCCTTGAATAACTCGCCGCCGCTGTTTACCTCAATGTCTAAATCGCACTCCCTGATGGTCTTCAATATGGCGATATTAGAGTTTGCCTTGCACGCATAAAAGATCCGATGAGGTATATCGGCCTGTGTAAAACTCTTTAGGAATCCTTTGGCGTTTTCCTCTATCCTCCGTTGGGAAAAAACAAACAGCGGAGTGCCAAAGTCATCAGCAAGCCTGACAGTATCTTTGTGGTCAAACAGCATGCTGGTGCCTGTTTTGCGGGTCATATAGCCATTGTCCGTCTGAGGCATGAGTAGTACATGAATAGGCCAGTATCTTCTCTTCTTGATCCAGAAGTGTCTTGCGCCAGTGATCTATCCGGCCGGCATAGATTTGCTCCACAGGGCCCTTGAGGAACCACGATCCCGCTCTTGTCTCAATGATTATCTCTCCGCAGCGCCGCACATAGCCTGGCACGTGAATGGAACCCTTGGTGTGGGAAAAGGAGCCCTCAGATAGCACTGTAATGGAATCGGTTCTGAGCAGATTTAACAACCAAGCCATGGCTGCAATTGCCATGGCCCCGGTTCCGCAGGATTTGGTCTTGCGCCATATACCTCGTTCATATACCCTCATGTTCACTGTGGAGTGAGGTTTGACCTCTGCTATACAGACGTTTATCCCCTCACCTGGGTTAACGATTCCACAGAATGGTCCGGTTTTAAGCCGGTCGTTTAGATAGTCCCCCAGGGTGTTTATCAGGTTTGTCTGGAGTGTTTCCGAATGAAGGAAGAAATCTGCAAGCTGATTAGGCGGCAGGGACAACAGGTTCTGCACATCCCTGTTGGAGGCGGCAAAGCATACCAGATGTGGTTCACCGGTATATGTCACGTAGCACCGGAGCATTTTAGAACCCACTTGATCCGCCACAGCCTCCGGGAGCGTCAGGTCCAGTACATCTGCATACTCCCCTACCGCCCGGGCCAGATCATTATATCGCCCCCCTCTGAACTGGAGAGGAAGACTTTTCGGGCCCTCCATCATTATTTCATAGTAATGAGGCCGATGACATTGTTCCACCTCGTATATCCTGGGTTGAGGCGTGGTCACTTCAGCTATGATCCTGAGTTTCCTCAAATCCCATTTGTGACAGAGGTGATCGGCCACACACCTGATGCCGTTCCCGCACATGGCTGACTCCTGGCCAAAGGGCTCAAAGATGCGCATTATGGCATGGGCCTTTTCCATATTCTTGACAATCATCTGCCAGGCCAGGCAGTGGGCATGGTTTTCCAGCCACAGATCTGCAAAACGGCCCCAGAGTTGTGAAAAGGTCCTGAAACCAGGTGACTGTATAAATAATATGCTGTCACAGCCTATGCCAAATTCGAAGCTCGAATACTGCTGGGCAAATAAAAATCTTTCCTGTTCGTTAAATATTATGCCATCGGTTTCGTCTATAATGCAGAAATGGTTACCCATGGCACTGTATTTATAGAATTTGATGGGGCTGTCAATGGGGCTGCTAATAGGGCTGTTACAGGTTTTCATGGCTTGGGAAGGATGTTGTGCTTGCGTGCCATGTGGTGAGGTCCCAGGGCTATCTTGGCCTTCCGAAGGCTTTCTATCCCCAGGTCTTCCATCCGATTGATAAATTTACAACCAGACCAGTAAAGCCTGCAGAATTCCTGGCTTATGAACTGGCTTAGGCCCAAGAAGGTATGGTTGCATTTTTCCACGTGAATGAGCGCCGTGTCCCTGTTGAGCAACTCACCTATAGTAATGGCAACCAGTCGCTCATCAATGCGGATTGCAATTCCAGTGAGTTCAAGCGTTTCAAAGTGTCGCAGGGTCTTTTTTGTTGCGCTTGTCTCGGCCCTTAGAAAGGTAAATGCCTGTTCTGGCATGCCCCGCTGGACAAAGGTGTCTGTTTTATTTGCAAGCCATGCGTCACAGAAGGCCATGCACTCCCCGATGTTGGCCGGCCCGATCTCCTCCACAGAATACTGATATGACCTCTTGAACCTGGATATGAAGTTCCTCTGTCCGTGATAGCGCCTTCCCTTGAGACTAATCAGGTCCTCTGCCCTGTATATGTAGTCGGATATGTCGTCATCACGTTTTACCTGAAAATTGTTCAGTGCCAGGTAGTTGTCCTGAACAAATTGTTCCGAAGCCCGGCGTATTATCGGGATAGCACCCCTGTCTTTAAGGTAATCGAAGCAGGTCTGTATGGTCTCAGAAATCCTCTCTGAACCAAGTGGTGGGAAGAAGAACTCCTTTTCCGGTGTAGTAGTGCTTGAGGCGTAAAGCAAGGTATTGCCCTGGTGTCTGGCCAGTTTGATCTTATAGAAATCCTGCCACATAAATAGATTGGTAAACCTTTGGTCAGAGATCTCAGGTTGAAGACTCTCAAAGATGGGCTTCAGGATCTCCCTGTCCTGGAGCCCCAGATCTCGAAATTCTGGAAAGGTGGTCATGTCCATTTTCTTCTGTAAAAAAATGGAGGCGGCGAATGGATTCGAACCAATGAATAACGGCTTTGCAGACCGTTGCCTTAGCCTCTTGGCTACACCGCCCCTTATGTCTAATCTTGCCCCGGCTTTCATGCTAATATGCTTACACCCCTTTATTATGAAGTTAGTTCATAGTTTATAGTTCATGGCTCATAGTTCATGGTTGATAAGTATCTGTTTTTTTAGAGTGTTATCAGCCATGAGCCATTTTCATGGTAAGATATAGCAGTATACGTGCCATGGAATATTTTTCTGTAATTTTAATAAGTTATCTTTAGAGATGATTTATTCTGGGAGGCTAATGTAGTCCAGATAATACCTGCTACACTAAGATACATGATTTATGATTTAATTTCAACTAATTAGATCACTGTAGCTAAATAGCTACATATTTTGACAAATTTACTACACCGGATGTAGCACAGGAGGTATTCAGTTCTTTTTGTAGGATATGCCCAGCTTCTTGAATTTTTTGTAGAGATTGGTCCTGATGATCCCGGTTTCCTTTGCAGTCAAGGTTATATTGCCTTCGTATCGGTCCAGGGCGGCAAGCAGATATTCCCGCTCAAAAACCTCTTTGGCCTCGGCATATGGCATGAAGCCACGGATAGGAGCTGAGTCGAAGATGGAGGGAAGGGACGAAAGACGGCCATCATAGTTCAAGGACCGCGTGGTGATTATCATATCAGATTCAGATAATTCCAGTGACACAGTAGATTCGATGATATTTTCCAATTCTCTCACATTTCCAGGCCAGGAATAGCTACAGAGCATCTCCATGGCCATGGGAGTAAATCCCTTTATGTCTTTCTCCTGCTCTTGGGCGTGCTTTTTCAGAAAATGCAAGGCCAAAAGAGGAATATCCTCCTTTCTCTCCCGCAGAGGGGGTAAGGTGATAGTGATCACATTTAGACGATAATAGAGGTCCAGTCTGAACTGTCCTTGCTCCATGGCAGTCTGAAGATCTGTATTAGTGGCTGTCACCAGCCTTACATCCACCTTGATTGGGGTCGTACTTCCCAAAGGGACTATCTCATGCTCCTGTAGTACCCGGAGAAGCTTGGCCTGGACACCGGGACTGCATTCCCCTACTTCATCAAGGAACAGGGTGCCGCCGTCGGCCATCTCGAAAACCCCTTTTTGTGATCTATAGGCCCCGGTAAAAGCACCTTTAACATGGCCAAAGAGCTGGGATTCCAAGAGGTTTTCCTGTAGTGTAGCTGCATTTATACAAATTATCCTCTTATTCCTGCGGGGGCTGTTATAGTGGATGGCCTTGGCCACGAGTTCCTTCCCGGTGCCGCTTTCTCCCTGGATCAGCACGGTGCTCTTGCCCATGGCAGCCCGGCGAATGAGTTCAAAGAGCTGCTGCATAGGCCTGCTTTTCCCCACAATGTTCTGAAACCCATATCTTTCCTGTATCTCCTCTCTGAGCATGGACATCTCCACGAGAAGCTTTCTCTTATCCCATGCCTTCCGGGTCAGTCGCAGGAATTCATTCTTCTGAAAAGGTTTTGTCACATAATCATATGCCCCGTACTTCATTGCCTCCACTGCGTTCTCAATGGTCCCATAGGCTGTGACCATGATCGCCACGATATTTTCATCAAATTCCTTGATGAATCGCAGGATTTGCAGCCCGTCAGGTCCTGGCATCTTGAGGTCCAGGAAGACAAGGTCGTAATCGTTTTCCTGGATCAAGACCTGGCATTTGGCAGGGTCAGTAGTTGTTTTAACCTCAAACCCTTCCTTGGTCAGAAGGATGTCCAAAAGTTCACAGAAGCCTTCTTCGTCATCCACTACCAGCACTTTGCCACGGTAAGCCATGTCTAATTCTGCTCCATGATAGGTAAGATTATGGTGAACGTGGACCCCTTCCCCTTTATACTGTCAACCTTGAGCAGGCCACCATTCCGGCTAATCAGCTTCCAGCAGATGGAAAGACCCAGCCCCGTCCCCCCCTTTTTTTTGGTGGTGAAGAAGGGGGTAAAGACCTCCTGAAGGTGTTCAGGATCTATTCCCTCGCCAGTATCCCTGACCCGAATCGATACGGCGCGGCCTCCTGGTTCAATGTCGCCGTTGATCTTAGGCGTCCTTCTGGATTTGTTTTGGCCCTGCCCCCCCAGCAACAGTCTGGCAGGTTGTTGAACCAGTACAGTCAACTGGAAATAGTCTTCAGTGGTAAGCTGCATGGAACTGGTTGAGATCTCAAGGTTGCCGCCTTCAGGCATGGCCTCGATGGCATTTTTAAAAAGGTTGAGCAGGACCTGCTCCAGTTGCTCAGGGTCTACAAGGACTGGAGGCAATCCCTCCTCCAGGTCCAGCGAGACCTCCGTTCCCTTTACTCCAGAGTAAAAGGCGAATTTAACAGTCTCCCTGACAAGCTCGTCTATATCTACTTGCCGGAAGGCCGGATCGGAAGGCCTGGCGAATGCGAGCAGGCCTTTGATGATCCTCTGAGATCGGCTCAGCTCTGTCTCAATCCTCTTAAGTTTGGGATAATAGGGATGTTCAGATGGTACATCATCCAGAAGATCCTGAGCAAATCCCAGAACAATCCCCAGTGGGTTGTTCAGCTCATGTGATATACCGGCTGCAAACTCCCCAAGGGCAGTCAAGGTTCCGGCCTGTACCAGGTTTTCCCGAACGGTTTTGAGATCTTGACCGGTCTTTCTGAGCGTTATTCTCAGGGTTTCTGTTTCCTCCCCTTGGACTCTCACTGCCTCTTCAGCCTCCCGTATCTTCTGTTCCATTTGTTGCCACCTCGTCTTGGCCTGCATCAGTAACCATTGAAGTGATGCCTGATTTCCGTCCCTGTCCACAAGCTGTTGAAGAAAATCCCAGCAGTCCCTGTCCCGGAGTGTGCACAGGATGCCTGCCCGATGCGCTATTGCAATCCCCGCTAATATCAAGATTCCCGATGCCAAAAGTATTGGCCAGAGGGACAAAAGGATGACTGGCAGGGGCCGGGGCCCGGCCTCAAGGACCAGAAGGCCCCTATCTGCCGGGATGATTTCGTAAATACCGTTTTGTCCTGAGACCCTGTAGCCTGTCTTCAGGGCAAGGGTAAGATCTCTGTGGAATTCCTTTGATTTGTGAGCAGGATGACCATAGACCCAGTCGAGTGTTTCATCCAGAACACCCACTTGTACATGATCATCTGCTGTCCTGCGGGCCAGATCCACGTAAGTCTCCAGCTTGCCCAGATGGGTTTCCGCTACCATGGTACCCAGCACATTGATTGAACCTCTGGCCTGAGCCAGTTCTTCATGTTGAACGAGAAGGGCCATCCCAAGGATCATTCCTCCTGCAATGACAAAGAGAAACAGAATTGGAAGGACCTTAACTATGCGACCTTGATAAAAAGCCAATTGCGGTATGCTCCATGGTGAGCTTTTTATTTCTTTTTGCCACGTTCCCCTGGCATAGTCGATGTATTGGTGCCACTAGCCGGTTTCTGTGTTGACACAGCAGGCATTGGGCTCCCTGGCATCTGACTGGCCGGCATAGACATGGAGGGTTCATTCGATGCACCTGAGCCGGGGCTCATCATATTGCTTCCAGACCCAGTCATGCAACTGGTGTCGGAGGGCATCGTATTGCCCGTCATACAACCGGTGTCGGAGGACATCATACTGCCCCCATAAGTGGTCATGTAACCGGTGTCATAGGTGGTTACAGAATAACCACGGGAGAATTTCCCACTGTATCTGCTCCCAGGTTCTCTTGTCCATCCCCCTGTTTTCGGCCAAAAATGCAGTTCTTCCAGCTCCTGGTAGCGTCTCTTTTCCGAGGGTTTCATTCTTACTGGACCGGTGGGAGGTCCTGTGGAAGACACTCTGGAAATGGTGCCAGGCCCTACCAGCACACTTTGTTCTGGCTGTGCCCGGCTCCAGAACAGGACTTCCCCCTCCCAAACCGCCAGGTAACACCTGTCGGAGGCTGTGAGGTCTATTATGAAGCGTGTGCCAGTGACACCTGCCATCCCAATGGGTGTGTCGATCACAAGGGGTAACCCACGGAACCCTGGGGCAACCAGGAGCATGGCATTGCCACCAAAGAGCTTGAGCAGGGTGCCCTTCCCGGTTTCTCCTTTGAGCCCCGCCTTGCTGACCACACGCAAGATCTCTTCCTGAACAACATTGATCTCCAATTCCGTCTTTTCCTTTATACGAATCAAGACCTTACCATCAATAAGTATGTCAGCAGAGGCCGAAGGCAGGGTCTTGACCCGGCCCGTAAGGGGGATCTTCATCCACTTTTGTCCAGCCATCCATTCCCCTCCTTCCAAAATGCGAACCAGTACAGTGCCTTGAACCCGTACCAGCACTGCCTCCTGGTCTGCGGCAAATCCAAGACCAGGCCAAGGCATTAAGGAGGAAAGAAAGAAAAGACAAAATATTACAAGACGTGAAAAATTAAGCGGTAACATAGGACACCTCTTTTAAATTTATTGCGGATCCATTCCCAAAGAAAGCAATATCTGAACCACTGCCGGGTCAAACTGGGTACCCGCATGCCTCTTGACTTCGGCCAGCACTGCCTTTCTGCCAGGGCAGTGAATATCTGCCCGGAGCGTTGGGCCGGAAGGTGCCCCTGAGACAGTGACAAAGGCCTCGGCAACTGCCAGGATTCTGGCCTCTATGGGGATTTCCTCCCCTGCCAGTCCATCTGGATACCCCTGTCCGTCATATCGTTCATGGTGATGAAGCACGGCCTGTACCAATGGACGCAGTCCTGGTACAGTGGCAAGCATTTCAGCGGCCAGCACCGGATGGGCCTCAATCCAGGCCCTTTCCTCCAGTTTGAGGCCTTGTGTCTTTTGGAATATTCGGTCTGGCAGACCTACTAAGCCTAAGTCATGAAGCAGGCCGGCCTGATAGACGGTTTCCACGGTAGTTTTGTGAAGATGCATTTCCTGGGCCAGTCTTTTGGCCATCTCGGCCACCTTCATGGAGTGGTGTAAGAGGCCGGGGGACTTCTGCTCTATGGTGGACCTAAGAAGCTGGAGGGTCCCCGTATTGGCATCTTGCAGACGTTCGAGGAGTTCCTGATTTTCCAGCAACAACCCGGTATGGGACGCAAAGTCAGAGACCCTTTGCTTTTCCTCCGGCGTAAACCCCTTCCCCATGGTTCTGCAGAGCAGGTAGCAACCTCTGACACCGTGATCAGTAGCTATTGGAACCTGCAACCAAGTTTCCGGACGCATGTTTACCCATCTGCCCAGGTCTGTCACTAACCTGTCTCCGTCCCAGAGGGTGTCGGAGTCTTTTAATGCATATGTCAGATCCTCAGGTAGGGGAAAAGAAGCTTCATCTGCCCAAATGATCTTGATCTTTCCACTGGGAGCCAGAAATAGACCATAGGCCCGGTCCGCCCCCACAAGACCGGCAATCAACTGGCAAAGATGCTCTAAGGATGGTTTGCTGGGCAATGTCGAAAGGGTAGCCAGATGATGTTCCTGGTGGCGCAGGTCCCGTTTATAGCTCCACGCCCTAAGGGAGAGGGCTGCGACAAAACCAGCAGCCCAGGCACCTGCAACTGGTGCCACCGGTAAGACCATGCCCAGCGATAAAAAGGCTACAGCGCCCAGTCCCCATATCAGACAGATTCCTATGGGTAACATTCCAGCAGAGAAAAACACCGGTGCCAGCTCTCCCACAATGGCAGCAGCCACTCCAGCAAAAATCACCAAGACAGGCAAAATGTTAGAGGGGATGCCAGAAAGTGTATCCCCATTAAGTATGGACTCAATGATGTTGGCATGAATTTCCGTTCCGTGCATGCTCCCACTTGAGGCAAATGGGGTAGTCCAGGAATCGGACAGGCCAGTGGAGCTAACACCTATCAATACCACCTTATCCCGAAAGACCTCTCTGGGTATTCGACCTGCCAACACATCGGCTGCTGATACAGACGGGAAAGAGCCCGGCTCCCCATGATAGTGTATTCGGAGACGATTCTGTTGATCCAAGGGGATGATCATATTGCCCAATCCCAGTCCTTTGGAGGAGAGGGAGATTTCATGTCTGTCTATATTGGCGGCAAGCGCCGCAACTGCTATGCCAAAGGCAGGAAATATCCGCTTTTGGTCTGATATAAAGGTCGGAAGGTGCCTGACCACCCCATCCCTGTCGTAGATCATGGCTATGTGCCCCAGGGATCTGGCTGCCTCAGCCAGGGAAGAGGGAGGTAAGATCACGTGCTCCACATACAGACCTTCACCATCCAGCAGATGACCAGTGTTTTTATCGGAAGAGACGGCCAACACCACCCTTTTGGAAGTGGAGATCGCTGCTGCCAGGGCTGAATCCCCGGGCCTGGGACGATCCAGAATGAGATCCAGCCCAATGGCCCTGGCCCCGGCGTCTGAAAGAACTCGGATCAGGCGGGCATAAAGTGCCCGGGGCCAAGGCCAAGGCCCTATTATACCCAGGGAGTTTTCATCTATGGCCACTATTATGATATCTTTTATATGGTGCCTTGCGGTGACTCTGATCCATGAGTCCGTGACCCAGTACTGCATCCTCTCCCCCATAGATGCCGTCCCTGGGAGATACATCAAGGAGAGGGTCACAAGGGCGGTACATATACCAACCAGGGTTCCACGTCTCCATTTGGCCAGGTTTTTCATGGATAACTGCACAACGTATTTATCCCTATCTACAGATTAACATGCATCTTTTTGGGGACCATTTTATATAAAGTAAGCAGGATGCAAGATCCAAACAAGACACGGGCCACCTTGTGTTACTGTTACAAAGGTTGGCAGATACGCCTTGAGAGGGTATTTTTATAAGGTCCCTGAATATAAACTATGATCAAAAAACAACAAGGGCCACCTCTTTATGTTAAAGGTGGTGTAGTACTGAGTATACACATTGTAGTTTTCTTGGCACACATGGGGTATAAATCCGGTCGTATTTGATATTATAGAACTGAATGTTGTAATATCTGTCAGGTCAATATAAAGTCACAGCAATCTGTGCGCTATCGGGGACAGGTTTAAGTCTGGCACATATTGTGCTAAAGTTTTTGACCTTTAAAGGAAACCGGAACGGAGAGACGGGAAGGGAGTATATCTTATGGCCTCAAATATAAGGGATTTTAGTTTTATCATTATGTTACTGATGGTTTTGCTCACGACAGCTCTTGTTGTTTCATGGTCAACTGAAAAGGCCCTGGCCAAGCAAGCTGTCACCTTGACCCCTCGCATATCCCTAAGCTTGGAGCATGATGACAACATATATTTTTCCCAGGACAATACTGTCTCTGATTTCATCACCTATCTGGCTCCAGGGGTCCACGCCGAGCTGATCGCACCGCAAGGTGCCGGATCCATTGATTATGAGATGCCGTGGGCCTCCTATGCCCATCATTCTTCCAGTAACTCCATAAGGCATTACCTCTCCATGGATGGATGGGGCAACTTGCCTTGGAACTGGCGCCTTTCTTTCGAGGACAACTACATCCATTCCGAAGATCCCACCCAGATTGAATACGCTATCAATGGCATCAGGTATGAAAATCTCGAATACGATTACAATAAGGGAAATGTGGATCTGACCCGGACCTTCGGTATGGATAGTCACCTGAGTTTGGGCTACAGGAATATGTTCTTTCAAAATCGTTCGTCCTATGCGTCAGACAGTGTAAGCCATTATCCTTATTTGGACATACTTTACTGGCTTTCCCAGCCTACAGGCCTCCGCATGGAGTGCGGGGAAAACCTTGCCAATTTCGATTACTCACCAGATTTTCACGAACCGGAAGTAGCCCTCAGCCTGTTGCGCAGGATAGACATCGATACAACTGTCAGCCTGAGGACGGCCCTGTCCCATATGAATTTTCAGGAGGATACCCCTGATTATGTAACTGATTATGTAATTTATGACTTGGGAGTGGGGCTGGACCGAATGATCACCGGAAATTCAGGCATTGGTCTGGGGGCAGGTTATTACTTCCAGAATAACGAGCAAGGGATCTCCGATGAAGAGGGCCTCAGCGGCTACCTGTCATACTGGCACAAGGGACCGGGCCATTCCATCTCCATTGAGGCCAGCAAGGGGTTTGATGAAATCTACTTTGATGGTGAGGACCTTGGTTTTTCTGAGTGCTGGGTAGCGGGCGGTTCTTTCAAGATTCTGCTGGATCACGGGGTTTCCCTGGGACTTGATTCTTCCTACAGGGAGGACACTTTCCCTCAGGCTCCTGAGGAGGTGAAGGAGAAGACCAGGAAGTTTTCTTGTCATGCTGACTGGATGGTAAATACCTGGTGTGAGATCTCCTTAACCTATTCACACTGGAACAGGGATGCGAATATTCCAGATTATGAGTACCAGGACAATCGTTTACTTCTCAGCCTCACCTTCGCCAAGGGGTTTGTCTGGTAAAGGGTGTACGCATTCTTGTATGCGGCACCTGCCTCACGCACTTTAACCGGAAGAGGTCGTGCGGGCCAGAGTATTTGACAGGGTCACAAAGTTTTCAATGCTCAAGACCTCTGCCCTGTAGCCCGGATCTATTCCGCAAACCTCCAGTGCTTGAATTATTTCGTCTTGCGAAAAAG
>CAZPBZ010000011.1:0-15426 GCA_964584765.1 uncultured Thermodesulfobacteriaceae bacterium | reverse complement strand
GTCTGGCAATGAGCTCCCGCAACACCTATCTTGATGCACAAGAGCGCGAATCGGCACTTTCCCTTGTTCAGGCCCTACGACTATCTGAGAAAATGGTGGCCCATGGCAACCGATCCGGTCCGGAAATTATCCAAGCCATCAAAAATCACATCCAATCCTTTAGTAACACCAGGATTGACTATATTTTTCTCGGGGACCCTGAGAGCCTGAAGCCGTGCCAGGAAATTGTTGGTGAAACCCTTCTCGCCCTGGCTGTATGGGTTGGAAAGACTCGTCTAATCGATAACACCTTGCTCAAGCAATGAAATACAAGTAAATTAAGAATTAGATATGTTGCGCTCAATGCTTAAATCAAAAATCCACAAGGCTACAGTCACTGAGGCAGACATCAACTACGAGGGAAGCCTTACTATAGACTCCCGCCTGATGGAGGCTGCTGACCTTTTACCTTTTGAGCAAATAATGGTCTATAATATTTCAAATGGTAATAGGTTTGACACCTATGTCATAGAAGGAGAAAGAGGCTCTGGCTCTATATGCCTTAATGGGGCTGCTGCCAGAAAAGGATCACCCGGCGACCTGATAATTATAGCGTCCTATGGTTTATATTCTGAAGACGAAATAGCCAAAGGCAAAAGCATCCTGATCTGGGTAGATGCGAAAAATAAATTAAAAGAGCGAACCGAAGTGCCGTGGCAATCTCCCTGATCATCTTCTCCTTCGTTTCACATTTTTTCTTCTCATAATGAAAGTCTTTACCATAAGCCTTGGTTGCCCCAAGAACACCATAGATACTGAGGTGGCTCTGGGCTCCCTTAGCTCAACAAACTCAGGACTAAAGCTCACAAATAATCCTCAAGAAGCGGATTTACTGATAGTAAACACCTGCGGATTCATAGAAGAGGCTGTATCTGAATCCATAGATACAATTCTGGCAGTGGCAAGGGAAAAAACGGCTAACCAAGTCCTTGTAGTTATGGGCTGTATGGTTCAGAGATACGGCGACGACCTAAAAAAGGAACTGCCGGAGGTGGACATCTTTCTCGGCACAGGGTCGCCCCAATCACTCGTAACGTTTATCGAAGACCAGACTACACAACACCAAGTACAATCGCCGGACCCCAGGGTGTTGATAACTCCTCCATGGAGGGCCTACGTCAAGATCTCGGAAGGTTGCTCAAATCGGTGCACTTACTGCCTGATTCCCATGTTAAGAGGCAAAGAAATATCACGTCCCATTGCGGAAATAGTTTCGGAGGTTAACTCGCTGGCCATAAAAGGGGTTAAGGAAATAACAATGGTGGCCCAGGACCTCACAGCTTACAGGAATGGCGAAAAGACTCTTGCTGATCTACTGGAAGCTCTGGCCGGAGAAACAGATTTGCCATGGTTTCGATTGCTCTATCTGCACCCGGGCAAAGTAAATATCAGACTTCTTGAGACTATTGCTGCACATACTGCCATTTGTCCCTATCTGGATATTCCCATTCAACATGCAAGCACTAATATTCTCAGGTCTATGGGAAGAAGATATGACAGCAGGACCCTTGAGGATTTAATGTCTCGGATAAGTAAGTTGCTCCCCCATGCTGCGGTCAGGACAACGGTTATGGCGGGTTTTCCCGGGGAGACCGAAGATGATTTTCAAAAATTAAGGGATTTTGTGGAAAAGTGGGAGTTTGAGCACCTTGGTTGTTTTGTATATTCTGATGAAAAAGAGTGTGTGGCAAACAAATTGCCCGGAAAAGTATCCACAGAAACAGCAATGGCCCGAAAAGATGAAATCATGAAGATTCAAGCCAGGATATCCAGAAACAAGAATTCAGATATGGTTGGCAGAATTGAACAGGTGCTTATTGAAGGAGTAAGTTCTGAAACAGAGCTTCTTCTTGTTGGCAGGACCAGATATCAGGCCCCTGAGATTGACGGGATAGTATATTTAAACGAAGGAACCGCCAGTTGTGGAGAGATAGTACCTGTTAAAATAACAGATTCTCATATCTATGATCTGGTGGGCGAAATTATATAGTTCCCTCCTGAACGAGCCTTGCAAACAACTCAAAACTCCTGTCATAAGTGCGCTCTGCCTCAGACGGAAAGCAGCAAGCCGGGAGCTGACGCATCTTTAGGTGATATTTTATACACTCACAGCATATACCCTTTCTTGGACATGGTTCATATGTACAGTTGCACCCTTTTATATTTTCTTCTTTTTGACACTCCATCCAAGCATCTCCTTATGAGCCTCTCATGAGTTATATATCCAACTCCCTAACCTCCAGTGCATGGGTCTGAATAAACTCCCTGCGAGGTTCAATCTTTTCACCCATAAGAGTAGTAAATAGGCTTTCTGCTTCATCTGCGTCCTTGATGGTCACCTTAAGCAATGTCCGTTTTTCCGGATTCATGGTGGTCTCCCACAACTGAATGGGATTCATTTCTCCCAATCCTTTATATCTCTGGGTCGAGATACCCCTTCTCCCTTCATTTCTGAAAAAATCCAGAAGTTCATCAAGCCGGTCTAATCTCTTGACAGGTTTATCCTCAGAATAGATCTCAATGGATGTATTAACCATTAATTCTACTTTATTATACGCCTTTACAAGACGACGGAATTCTGCCTGTTGTGCCAAATCAGGTCCGACCTTACCGGTCAAATAGGCCAGGTCTTCCACCCCAACAATGAATTCATAGCCTGAAATCTCAGAACCTGAGGGCTTGACCCGTCCCACTTTATATCCCTTTTCCGCGAGCTTTTCTGCCAGATTTTTTACAAAAGATTCTTCATGAAATTGACCGGGATTCTTAACCCCAATGATCAATAAATCCTGACTCAGCTTCCTCCACAAGCCCTTTCTGGATATTACTTCCAGGGCGTCTTCATAAGAGACTATGTTTTCCAGAAATGTCTTGAGTTTTTCTCCTTTAATGGAACGCTCTCTGTTTTCAGGCCTTATAGCCATGTTTTTTGTGGCCTTTTCAAAGAGATAGTTGTCGAGTTCTACCTCATCCTTAAAGAAAAACTCCTTGTTTTTTCCCAAAGCCATCCTGTATAGAGGTGGCTGTGCTACATAAAGCATGCCGTTTTCCACAAGTGTGATCATCTGACGATAAAAAAATGTCAGCAGGAGTGTCCTTATATGGGCGCCGTCTACATCAGCATCTGTCATAATAATGATCTTATGATACCTTACCTTTGATGGATCGAACTCGTCAGCGCCTATACCGGTACCAATGGAAGCAACAAGATTGCGTATCTCTTCGCTGGCAAGCATCTTGTCAAATCTTGCCTTTTCCACATTCATAATCTTTCCTCGAAGAGGCAGAATTGCCTGGAAGCGCCTGTCTCTTCCCTGTTTTGCACTACCACCTGCGGAGTCACCCTCCACAATAAAAATTTCTCTCTTTTCAGGATCCTTTTCCTGACATTCAGCTAATTTCCCGGCCATAAGCATGTCATGGCCGTCCTTACGCCTGGTAAGTTCTTTTGCCTTTTTGGCTGCTTCTCTTGCCCTTGCCGCATCCACGGCCTTAGTAAGGATTTTTTTGGCCACTGAAGGATTTTCTTCCAGATAGCTTGAAAGGTCTTCATGGACCATTGAAGACACTATTGACCTTACTTCACTGTTTCCTAATTTTGTCTTGGTCTGGCCTTCAAATTGAGGATTTGGGACCTTGACTGATATAACACACATAAGGCCTTCTCTTACATCTTCACCCTCCAGCTTCTCCCTCAATTTCTTGGGTATAATGTCATCACTGGCATATTTATTAATACATTTTGTCAGGGCCAATCTAAATCCTGCCACATGAGTACCGCCTTCTTTTGTACGAATATTATTTACATAACTTAAGATTTTCTCTGAATACGCCTGGTTGTATTGAAAGGCTATCTCCAACTGCACCCGGTTTCTCTCGCCACTAATGTAAACTGGTGTTTCGTGAACCAGCTCTTTGTTTTTGTTTAGATACTTTACGAATGAAGTAATTCCCCCCTTAGAGTGATATTCTTTATTATTCCCGGTCTTCTCATCTTCAAGATAGATTTTCACAGATGGGTTTAAAAAGGTCAATTCCCTCATTCTGGCCTGAAGTATCTCGTACTGATACTCTGTTGTCTCTTGAAATATTTGAGGATCGGGTTTGAATGTTATTTTTGTTCCTTGCTTTTCAGTAGATCCAAGAAGCTCTATTGGACCCACAGGCTCTCCTCTTTTATAGGTCTGTCTGTAAGCCTTTCCGTCCCTGTAAACTTCTGCCTCCAGGAATTCAGAGAGGCCATTGACCACTGATACTCCTACCCCATGAAGACCTCCGGAGACCTTGTAGGTCTGGTGATCAAATTTGCCACCAGCATGTAAACGGGTCATTACCAGCTCCAGGCCTGGTATTCCTTCTGTTGGATGAATATCTACAGGTATGCCCCGACCATTGTCCTCAACTACAACGCTTCCATCTTCCTTAATTATGACTTTTATAGAGGTACAATATCCAACCATGGCCTCGTCAATACTATTATCCACCACTTCATATACGAGGTGATGAAGGCCCTCTATAGAGGTATTTCCTATATACATAGAAGGTCTTTTACGAACTGCTGCCAGTCCTGAAAGTACCTGTATCTGTTTAGAAGCATACTCTTGTTCATTCTCATTGATTTTATTGTTATTTTCCATAAACTAAACTGATAATCCTCTTATTTACTTTCCTCTTTAACAAGATTCATAGGCATTATTAATCCTAAAAATCCAATATCTTTATTACCTCTAAGCAGACATGGAGATTCAGGATTGTTGGCAGTTAATTCTACCCTATCTGAATCCATTACAAATAATGCATCCATAAGATATTTTGCATTAAAAGCGATTTCAAATGGTTCTCCATGATAATCTATATCAATAGTTTCTTTTGCTTCTCCAATCTCCTTATAGAGTGACTCTATTTCAATTAATTCTGGTGTAACACTGGCTTTAACTCCTCTGAAAGTAGTATCGGAAGAGAGAATTGATATACGTTTTAGTGCATTAAATACTTCTATTCTGTCAAAGGTTAAGTAACGGTCTTTACTTTTTGGTATTATATTGCGATAATCTGGAAATTTTCCTTCAACCAACCTTATCACTAGATGATCATTACCACACATAACAAAACAAAAATTATTATCAATGCCCCAAAGCATTCTTTCGTGACCTTCTATAATTTTTCTTATTTCTTGTGCCCCTTTTCTAGGAATAATGACTCCCTGCGCAAGACCTAATCCCTTTTCCGGAATATATTTTTCCATCAGGCTTAACCTGTGACCATCTGAACTTACCATTCGTATTTGAGATTTTCCTTCTTCATCATGGTCTTCCTCAAAATATATACCTGAAAGACTGTATTTACGATCGTCATAAGATGAAGAAAATATTGTCTTTTCAATCATTTCTTTTATAATTGAAGATTCTAAATCAATGGCGTTTTCGCTACTTATATGTCTAAATCTCGGGAAATCATCAGGAGATAGTCCTGCAATCTTATATTCGGCTTTCTTATCAGCTCCTATTTTTAACCATGTATTTTTATACTCTTCGAAAAATATCTCTTCGGAAGGAAATTCTTTAACTATTTCATAAAATTTTCTTGCGTTAATAGTAATAGCCCCTTGATCAATAACCGAACAGGTAATTTTACTCTTGTAACTTATTTCTAAATCTGTGGCTTCAATAAATAAATTATTTTCGTCCGTGTAAATAAATACGTTATTAATTATAGTCATTGTAGTCTTTTTATCTACAATAGTTTGAATATTGGAGAGGGAGTTCAGAAAATCCACTTTTTTAACTGAAAATCTTAGCATATTATTACTCCGTTTATATAAATAAAAGATAAAGTTAATAAGTGCTGTTATTTTTGTTTAAAAAATATTTAATTAGTTGATATTATATGAAATTAATAGGTAAAAATACTTTTAAAAAGTTTTGATTAGATGTTTAAAAAACAGATACAGGTATTTATTAAAAAAGACCAACAATTTTTTAACAAGAAATTAACAAAACCAATTTTGCATATTAAAAAAATATGCTTTATAAATAACCTTAAAACAGATACAAAGGTACCATAAAATGAAAAATTTTTCCAATGAATTGATTAAAATTATTCGTGATAAAGTAAAGGAATTTGGGCCAATAACATTCAAGGATTTCATGGAGATGGCCCTCTATCATGAGAAATATGGATATTACTCCAGATCGTATATTCCTGTCGGGAAAAAAGGAGATTTTATTACAAGTCCGCATACACATTGTCTTTATGGTGCATTACATGCGAGACAAATAGAGGAATTCTGGAATATATTAGACCGTACACCTTTTACTGTTGTAGAAATGGGGGCAGGAGCCGGATATCTTGCACAAGATATTTTATCTTATTTGTCAAGGAGGGAAATTTTTAAATCGATTAATTACATAATAGTAGAACATAAGTCCGAAACTGCCTCTTACCAGCAGAACCTTTTGAAACCATTTATTAATAAAATCGGTTGGATAGGTAGGCTTTCAGATATAGATTCTGTTAAAGGTTGTATTATTTCAAATGAGCTTTTAGATGCTTTTCCTGTCCATCTTATTCAAAAGGAGGATTCAGGTTTTAAGGAAATATATTTAGACTTCAAGGAAGATGGTAGTCATACAGAGGTGTTGGCGGACTTGAGTACTCCTCAACTGGTAGAATACGCAAAGGCACTTCCTTCGGATCTTCCTGAGAGTTATCGTACAGAGGCAAATCTTGCTATCAAGAAATGGATTTCAGAATTAGCCGGTATAATTTCTAAAGGATTTGTAGTTACAATAGATTATGGACATACAAGAAAAGAGTACTTCCATCCAGGAAGAAACAGAGGCACCCTTTTGGCGTACATGAATCACAGTGTAAATGAGGAGTTGTATGAAAGGGTGGGAGAGCAGGATTTGACAGCCCATGTTAACTTTAGTGATTTACACAGATGGGGAAAGGAGGTCGGATTTTCCACTCTGGGATATGCCCCTCAGTGGGCTTTTTTGGCCGGACTTGATTTTGAGGAAACCTTCATGGAACTTTCAGGTGGAAAATTTGATCCGTTTTCTCCGGAGTTGGCAGGGGTAAAAATGCTATTACTACCCCAGGGAATGGGAGAGTCTCACAAGGTCCTGGTGCAAGGCAAAGGAGTTCCTTTAAGTTTGGTTTTAAAGGGGTTTTCTTTAAAGAATATTATGAAAAGGCTTTAAAAAATGGGGCGGTTTGATATAGCCATATTTGATTGTGATGGGGTAATTCTGGATTCCAGAGAGGCCAATAAGGCATATTATAATGCAATACTTGAGGAATTCGGACGTAAATCAATGAATAATAAAGAACTATCTTTTGTACACATGCATACAGCCGAGGAATCTGTAAAGTATTTGTTTAGGGATGATATAGCAGCTCAGAAAGAAGCCTTGGTTTATACTCAAACCCTGGATTACACTCGTTTTCTTGATTGTTTGATTATGGAGCCGGGCGTCGGTGACACAATAGAATCCATTAGACCACCGATGTTGACTGCTGTATCCACAAACCGAAGCACTACAATGTCAAGAGTTGTTGATATCTTCGGATTGGATAAGTGGTTTGATATTATTGTTTGTGCCCTTGATGTGAATAATCCCAAACCAGATCCAGAGGGTGTGTTCAAAATATTAGAGACATTGGGGGTTGAGAAGGATCGAGCTATCTATATAGGGGACTCTGTTGTGGATGAAATGGTTGCTTACAGAGCTGAAATCCCATTAATTGCTTATAAAAACAAGGACTTAAGGGCAATGTTTCACGTGGAACACTTTGTTCAGATAAAAACAATTCTCTCTGATTAGAAAGCAGAAATTAGAAATTGGAAAATTGAAATTAGGGAGAGATTAAACAAAAGCATGAAGGCCAAATTTCCAATTTCAAGTTTCAAGCCGCTAACAGCCACTATTATGTCTCGTGATTCTTTCAACACCATGCATATATTTTATCAAGGTCTCTGGAACCAAGACGCTACCGTCTTTCTGCTGGTAGTTTTCCAATATGGCCGCAAATGTGCGGCCTACTGCCAGTCCGGAACCATTTAGCGTGTGCAATAAACAGGTTTTTGTCTGTCCTTTGGGCCGATAACGTATATTTGCACGTCTTGCCTGAAAGGCCTCAAAATTACTACAGGAAGAGATTTCGCAAAACCTGTTTTGCCCAGGGAGCCACACCTCTATATCATAGGTTTTTGAAGCGGAAAAGCCGAGATCTCCAGTACACAACTCAATAGTCCTATATGGGAGATTAAGTTTTTTAAGAACCTCTTCAGCGTCCAAAAGCAATGATTCTAACTCAGTATAAGAATGTTCTGGCTGGCAAAATTTAACCAGTTCCACTTTGTTGAACTGGTGTTGCCGCACAACCCCCTTGGTGTCTTTGCCATATGATCCCGCCTCTGATCGAAAACAGGGCGTGTAGGCCATATAATGGATTGGCAACATCTCCTCATCGAGGATTTCGTCACGATGCAAGTTCGTAATGGGTACTTCTGCGGTTGGTATTAGATAGTAGTTCCATTTTTCCAGTTTGAACAGATCGTCAATAAACTTTGGTAGTTGGCCTGTGCCGAGGAGGGATTTTTCGTTAACAATGAAGGGCGGAAGGATTTCCGTGTAACCGTGGAGGTCCTGGTGCAAATCCAACATAAAATTAATTAAAGCCCTTTCGAGTTTTGCTCCCAGTCCACGGTAGACCGCAAATCTTGCACCTGCGATCTTTGCAGCTCTCTCAAAGTCGAGAATGCCCAGCCTTTCTCCTATCTCCCAGTGTGGAGCCGGTTTGAACCCGAACCCCAATATGTCTCCCCAGGTCCTTATGACAGGATTTTCTGTCTTGTCCTTACCAACCGGCACAGATGAATGAGGTATGTTTGGCATTGAAAAAAGATATTCGTTAAGAGAAGCCTCTTTTTCCCCAAGAAGGTTGTCTAATTCCTTGATTCTGGAAGCAACCTGTTTCATTTGGGCTATAAGTTTTTCAGCATCTTTTTTTGTCTTTTTTTGTCTCCCTATTTCCTCTGATACCCGGTTTCTGAGGTTCCTAAGGTCTTCTACCTCTTGAAGTAATTTTCTCCTTTGGGAGTCAACCTCAAGCAGAGACTCAAGGTCGAGATCGTTTCCTCTGGCTTTGAGGGCTTTGCCAACCAAGTCGCTGTTTTCCCTGATGAATTTTATTTCTAACATATAAGAGTCCTTCATGTGTCCTATTCCTAAGTTGGGTCATATACCAGTGGTGGTGGGTAAAATCAAATTATGAGGTGGTTGGGCTCCCCGTTTCCCTTTCTGCTTAAGAGGATTCGCATCGGGGTCAAATCCGACAATAAGTCAGCCAGGGTTTTCCGTGGAGCCCCGGCTATTAAATGCATCCAACCACAAATGTGTACATGATGTGTGCTTGTTCTTGAAGAAAATCCGGAGTTCAGCAACCCGTTTTTATGAATCTTTCTAATCCTGCACGCAAGAGTTTTTTCTCTTTTTCCCCAAAACCTGTCAGAGAGCCAGGACAGGTGGTGTAAGGGGTTTGGTAAATGGTTGGGTGTGGTAAGTGCAACCCTTGCCAGGGAATGACATTCTTTAAAATGATTATCCAGATCAAAATCCGGTTCATCTGTAATTTTGAGAAGGTTTTTCCTTGAAAGAAGTTCACTTTTCCATAAAGGTAATTCGTTTCGCGCGAGATTGCCGCTGTCAATCGCAAGACATGGAACATTATTAGCCTTATTGTATTTACAGGCTACTTCCCATTCAAAAGGTATGTGGAGTTGAAGTTTAAGCAGTTTAAGCCCAGAGTGGTCCTTTCTTTCTTCAGGAAGCTTATATTTTAAATCCCCGAGACGAAGCAACCACCTTTTTTGGTTAGATAGTCGGTATTTGACGGAAAACCTGCTGATTTCTACGGTTAAAATGCTCGGCTTGAGATTTTCAATTATCTTATAAAGATCTCTTCTGCTTTCTGAATCAAGATGTACTGTACCAACAAGTATAAGATCGAACATTTGTTTAATCCACAGATTTCGCAGATTACACAGATTCTTCAAATAATTGTGAAGGATGTTGCTAAATCTATGGGGATTTAATTCCTACAAGAATACATACAAAAAGTCCATACAATATGTTGTATTGTATAATATCAACTATCATTGTGTAAAGTTAAATAAACACTCAGATCCTCTCACGATCAAGGCTTCTATATTGTACAGCCTCGGACAAATGAGCCATGGTTACGGTAGTTGATTCCTCAAGATCCGCAATAGTCCTTCCTATTTTTATTATCCTATGAAATGCCCTTGCGCTCAAGGCCAGTTTGCTTGCGACGGCCTCTAAAAAAGACCTGTTTTCTTCTGACAATTTACAGAAAAACCCTAGTTCTTTAGAAGACATTTGCGAGTTGCAGTGGATGGAAAGCCCCTTGAATCGTTGTTCCTGTATTTTTCTGGCCCTGATCACCCTCTTTCTGATTGTGGCCGAGCTTTCCCCCCGCCTTGCATGACTGAGCTCCGAATAGGGTACAGCAGGAACCTCGATTTGAATATCTATACGGTCCAGCAAAGGACCTGATATCCGGTTACGATAACGAATTATCTGACTTGGAAGGCAAGAGCACTTGTTTCTAGAATCTCCTAAGTGCCCGCAAGGACAGGGATTCTGGGCAGCCACAAGGGTAAATCTTGCAGGAAAGGAGAGTGTAGTAGCGGCCCTTGAAATGGTCACCACTCCATCTTCAATGGGTTGCCTAAGGCTTTCCAGAACATTCTTTCTGAATTCCGGCAGTTCATCCAGGAACAGCACCCCGTTGTGTGCAAGGCTTACCTGGCCCGGCCTTGGCACAGTTCCTCCGCCAATTAGACCGGCATCTGAGATGGTGTGATGGGGTGAGCAAAAAGGCCTTAAAGTAATTAAGGGCTCGTCTGAAGGCAAAAGTCCTGCTATGCTGTATATGGTAGTGGTCTCAAGGGCTTCTTCAAAGGTGAGAGATGGAAGGATTGAGGGAATGCGTTTAGCCAACATGGTCTTTCCTGACCCGGGTGGGCCCATCATAAGCACGTTGTGACCGCCTGTAGCAGCTACCTCAAGAGCCCTTTTTGCATGTTCCTGACCGATTACGTCTTGAAAGTCTCCGTATCGGGATTTCCGCTCCTTGAATAGTTCATTCAGATCAATGCGCAGGGGTTCGATCTTAATGTTGTTCAGCAAGAACTCCACTACCTCGGAGAGATGATTTGCCGGAAGTACGGCGGTTTCTCTTACTACGGCGGCCTCAGGGGCATTTGCTTTGGGAACTATGAAACCATTCAGGTTCCAGTCCCTGGCAGCGAGAGAAAGAGGAAGCATACCCCTTGTGGATTTCAATGTGCCATCAAGGGATAGTTCTCCTGCAAGACAGTATTTACTAAGAACTTCCTGTGGAATTATCTCTGTGGCGCACAGAATGGCGCAGGCTATGGGGAGATCCAGGGCCGACCCCTCCTTTTTCATGTCTGCGGGTGCGAGATTGACTGTAATCTTCTGGGTGGGAAACGGGTAGCCACAATTCTTAATAGCGCTTTTGACCCTTTCCCTGCTTTCTTTAACGGCCCCTTCAGGGAGTCCAACCATATTGAAAGAAGGAAGCCCGGGCGAAACATCTATCTCAATGTCTATGGGAAATGACTCTATCCCTACAACAACCCCACTTTTTGCTATAGCAAGCATGAGTGATCGCGTCCTTTTTGACCTGTTTTCTTGTCAGTCATGGGTTTCCATATAGACATGATATAATAACTGATCGGTCGAAAAGGGTTTTATCTCAAAACTCATTGGATCAGAGTATGCATCGATTTACGGTTTTAAAAAAGAAAAGGCCCCTCTGTCGTGTGAAAGGGGCCTTTAAGTCTTTATCTACTGCAAGGTCTAAAAAAACTGAACCTGCAGTTTTTTACCTGTCTTACATCATGCCACCTGTGGGCATACCGCCGCCGTGCATACCACCCATTGCCGGCTCATCCTTGGGAACCTCGGCGACCATGGCCTCTGTTGTAATAAGCAGACCGGAGACGCTGGCAGCATTTTGAAGTGCTATGCGGGCGACCTTTGTCGGGTCAATGATTCCAGCCCGCATAAGATCTTCATATTCACCCTTTTCAGCGTTAAAGCCAACATTTCCCTTCTTGGACTTTACATGTTCAACAATAACAGAACCCTCATGCCCGGCATTGCAGGCAATTTGCCGCATAGGCTCTTCAATGGCCCTTTTGACGATGTTAATCCCGTGCTCTTCGTCGTGGTCCTTTACTTTGAGATCGTTCAGTACGTCCAGGCAACGGAGGTAGGCAGTACCGCCGCCAGGGATTATTCCCTCTTCTACTGCAGCCCTTGTGGCGTTCAGAGCATCTTCCACCCGTGCCTTTTTTTCTTTCATCTCGGTTTCAGTGGCTGCGCCAACGTTAATGACCGCAACTCCTCCGATAAGTTTGGCAAGGCGCTCTTGCAGCTTCTCCCTGTCGTAGTCAGAGGATGTTTCGTCGATCTGTGCACGGATTTGCCTTACACGGCCCTCAATCTTTTCCTTGGAACCGGCACCATCAATAATAGTGGTATTATCCTTGTCAATTATAATTCTTTTTGCCGTCCCGAGGTCATTGATAGATACGTTTTCGAGCTTAATACCAAGGTCTTCTGCTACCATCTCACCACCGGTCAAAATGGCGATATCCTCCATCATGGCCTTGCGCCTGTCTCCGAAACCTGGGGCCTTTACTGCGCAAGTCTGGAGGGACCCCCTGAGCTTGTTTACCACTAAAGTGGCCAGGGCTTCGCCCTCAACAGCCTCGGATATGATCATAAGGGGTCTACCCATCTTTGCGATTTGCTCAAGGATGGGCAGAAGGTCTTTCATGTTGCTGATTTTTTTCTCGTGAATCAGGATATAGGGATCTTCCAGTACGCACTCCATCTTTTCTGGGTCAGTTGCGAAATAGGGAGAGGAGTAACCACGATCAAACTGCATACCTTCCACTACATCAAGTGAGGTCTCCATGGCCTTGGCCTCTTCTACCGTAATGACTCCTTCCTTGCCGACCTTGTCCATAGCCTCGGCAATGATGTTACCAATGGTGGGATCGTTGTTGGCGGATATAGTACCTACCTGGGCGATCTCCTTCTGGTCCTTGGTGGGCTTGGACATTTTCTTGAGCCCGTCTACGACAACCTCAACAGCCTTGTCAATTCCCCTCTTAAGGGCCATGGGATTGACTCCAGCAGCCACCAGCTTTGACCCTTCTGCATATATAGCCTGAGCAAGTATGGTTGCGGTGGTAGTGCCGTCGCCCGCAATATCACTGGTCTTGGAGGCCACTTCCTTTACCATCTGGGCACCCATATTCTCAAACTTGTCCTCAAGCTCGATCTCCTTGGCCACGGTAACGCCATCCTTTGTGATGACCGGAGACCCAAAGGATTTTTCAATGATGACATTGCGGCCTTTGGGACCAAGGGTTACTTTGACTGCATTGGACAGGGAATCAATGCCTTTTAACATGGCCTCCCTGGCCTTTGTGCTATACTTAATTTCTTTGGCTGACATTGTTTGCTTAACCTCCGTTGTTCGGTTATTATAAGCGCTATTTGTTTTCTGACGAAACGTTGATGGTTTAACTAGTCTTCAATAATACCAAGGACGTCGTCTTCCCTCATTATCAGATACTCTTCTCCGCCAATTTTTACCTCTGTGCCGGAGTATTTGCTAAACAGGATGCGGTCCCCCTCTTTTACATCCAAGGGCTTGATCTCGCCGTTTTCAAGGATCTTGCCGTTTCCTGCAGAGATGACCTTTCCCTCGGCGGGCTTTTCTTTCGCACTGTCAGGGATGATAATCCCTCCCTTGGTCTTTTCTTCTTCTTGTAAGCGTGTTACCAAAATTCGGTCGTGTAACGGACGAATTTTCATAGCATTTTTTCTCCTTTTTTCTATAAAGTTATTCAGAATAAATTAATTTAAAACGAGCCGAAAGCCTTGAGCCAAAAGGCGAGCGACCCGCGTGAGTCCCTTAAAGGTATTTCATATTAAAAGGATGGCCAACCTATTTATTGGCACTCGCTAACGACGAGTGCTAATATAACCACGCTTTTTTGGAATGCAATACCTTTTGGCAAAATAAATATTTTACAACACGTCCATAATTACAGATAGCAACTCTTTATGGATCAGGCTATTTGTTGCTAATATTTCCGGAATAAACGGAGAATAGCTGTTGCCCCGAAAGTCTGATATTTTTCCACCAGCTTCCTCCAAAAGGATTTGGCCTGCGGCTGTATCCCATGGTTTGAGCTTAATTTCCCAGAAACCGTCCATCCGGCCGCAGGCCACATAAGCAAGATCCAGAGCAGCCGCCCCCACCCTGCGGACTCCCTGGACCCTAATCAAAACCGCCTCAAGTACGGCCATAACTTTAGCGGGTCTCTTCCGGACATCATAGGGAAAGCCTGTTGCCAGGAGGGATTTATCTAAAACCTGGATCCCTGATACCTTTATTGGCTTGCCGTTGAGCCAGGCTCCGCTGTCGAGGCATCCGCAAAACAGTTCGTCCTGCATGGGACAATATATAACCCCTACCTGACTTCCGCCTTTTTCGGCATAGGCAATGGATACGGCAAACCATGGCAAACCATGGGCAAAATTAGTTGTGCCGTCAAGTGGGTCAATTATCCAGACCGGCCCAGTGGGGATTTCATTGTAAATTGACAGTGATTCTTCAGCAAGGATTTCAGCGTGGAGTCCTGCCTTATCCAACATGGCAAGTATGGCATTCTCTGAGGAAATGTCGGCTTCTGTAACTAGGTCTATATCACCCTTATGCCTTATCTGAAGAGGTTTGCCGTATAATTCCCTCAAGATCTTTCCGGCCCTTAGGGCGGCCTTTGCTGCAATTTCCAAAATGTTCGCCAATACCGGGCTGCAGCCTGCAATGCAGTTTTCAATTCTTTTCATATGTCTTCTTCCGGTGAAGCTGGATGCCCCCGGGACCATTATCTCAACCCCAAGCGCCTCTTTTCATAGGTTATCATGGTTGTTTTTCGGTAATGCGGAAGAAATGCCACGCCAGGAGGACTCCGCCAACGGTTATGGCGGAATCTGCGATGTTAAAGGCCGGCCAGTGGTATGAACACAAATAGAAGTCCAAAAAGTCAACAACAGATCTATAACGGATTCTGTCTATCAGGTTTCCCAGTGCTCCGCCAAACACCAGAGAGGTCCCCCATAAAAGCGTATAGCTGCGACTATGCGAGCTGTGATAAAGATAAACGAGGCCGCCGAGGGCGACTACGCTTATTACCTGGAAAAATATGTGACGCCACTTATCCGACCCTGCCATAAATCCAAAGGC
>CAZPBZ010000010.1:7695-15803 GCA_964584765.1 uncultured Thermodesulfobacteriaceae bacterium | reverse complement strand
ACCGAGGATGGAAAACGGCATCCCCGGGCCTACTTATAAGGCCCGGGGTTTTTTTTGTGGATTGAACGGCCAAACGCCAAAGAAGGCAATGCGCCGCCGGGAAGAAACGAAGACTGAAAAGATGACTTGGATGATGCTCCGGATCAAGGGAAGGGGGTTCAAAGCCCCCGCCGCCCCGCGACTGTGATCGGTACGAAAGCCGCAATGAAGCCACTGTCCGAATGGATGGGAAGGCGCGGTAAGTAGGATGAACGAGAGCCAGGAGACCTGTTCCTGGAGCATGAGAATTCCATTGAACCTTCGAGGGAAGGGAAAGGAGAAAAAGATGAAAAGTGAATACATTGTTGCAATAGTGTTGCTGGCATTGCTGTTCGTTGCGCCAAGTGTGGTGGCAGCCCAAGAGTCTGAGCTCACAAAAGCGCCGGAAACAACAAAGCAATCCGACAACAAAGAGAAAAAAGCAAAAGAAGAGAAGACCGAGGAAATCGTTGTCACTGCCACCAGAATAGAAACTCCGTCCAGAGAGGTGGGCAGTTCAGTCACAGTCATCACCAACCAGCAGATCGAAGAAAGGCAGAATACAACGGTTCTTGAGGTTCTGCGGACGGTTCCCGCTCTGGATGTCGTCCAGTCAGGAGGTCCTGGAGGACAGACATCTGTATTTATCCGGGGGGCCAAATCAGAGCACACTCTGGTTTTGATAGACGGCATTGAGATGAACGACCCTATGGAACCGGGACGTTCTTATGACCTTGCCAATCTGACCACCGATAATATTGAACGTATCGAGATCATTCGCGGACCGCAAAGCACTCTCTACGGCTCCGATGCTATTGGCGGGGTCATCAACATCATAACAAAGAGGGGGAAAGGTAAACCCAGCGGCTTCGTATCTGCCGAGGGCGGTTCCTTCAATACCTTTAGAGAAAAGGCGGGGGTCAGCGGAGACAACAAGTGGGCCAACTATTCACTTGGCATCTCCCGCTGGGATACGGACGGGATATCCGCCGCCAATGAAAAGGACGGCAACCACGAGAAAGATGACTATGAAAACACTTCCATATCCACAAAGCTGGGTGTAACGCCGGCAGAGAACTTCAACGCCGATTTCGTCTTGAGATACATCAACGCCAAGGCCGACATCGACAATTACGGAGGCGTGGGCGGCGATGACCCAAACAATACGGCGGACTTGGAACAGCTTTTTTTCAGAACGCAAGCGCGGCTTTCCCTGTTCAATGATCTTTGGGAGCAGAAACTCGGATTCTCACTGACCGATCTTGACCGGGACTATCGCAATTATTCCGACGCCGATCATCCAGCCGATCTCAGCCGGGACTCTTATGACGGACAGACACTCAAGTTCGACTGGCAACACAATCTCTACCTTCATGAAACGAATACATTAACCCTTGGCGTGGAAAACGAAAAAGAGAAAGGCGAATCCGACTACTATTCGGAAAGCGCCTGGGGACCATACACAAGCACCTTCAAGAAGAAGACCGCCCGAACTACCGGTTACTATCTCCAGGACCAGGTCAAGCTGTGGGATTCCTGGTTCACTACTTTGGGCGTACGCCTGGACGACCACAGCAGGTTCGGGTCGGAAACCACCTACCGCATAGCATCCGCTTACCTTGTCCGGCAAACAGGCACCAAGCTCAAGGGAACTTACGGTACAGGCTTCAAGGCCCCCACGCTTTACCAGCTCTATTCCCAATACGGCGACAAGAACCTGGATCCGGAAGAGAGCACGGGATGGGATATTGGAGTGGAGCAGTCTCTGTTTGACAAGAAACTGATCCTGGGCGCCACCTATTTCAGCAACGAGTTCGACGAATTGATTGAATTCGAAAGCGGTACATCAAAGTACATCAACGTCGCCAAGGCGGAAGCAAGAGGAGTCGAGGTGTTCGCATCCGCGCGTCCGATTGACGACCTCACCTTACGGGCCAGCTACACTTACACTGACACGGAGGACAAGGCAACCGGGAAGGACCTTCTTCGAAGGGCAAAGAACAAGCTTGGGTTCGATGTGAACTACCGATTCATCGGGAAAGGAAATGTAAACCTGGGTCTCGTCTATGTGGGTAAGAGAGATGACAACGACTATTCTACTTGGCCCGCCAAGCGGGTGGAGTTGAACGACTACGTATTGGTCAATCTGGCCGCATCGTACGATATCACCAAGAACATTCAGATATTTGGAAGGGCGGAGAACCTCTTGGACGAAGACTATGAAGAGGTGAAAGGGTTCGGTACGCCCGGAATCTCCGCATATGCAGGGATCAAGTTGTCGTTTTAGCAAGCATTGACCAGTTCGTGTTTCATGGAGGAATACAGATGAGAGATATGTTCATAAGGGGCGGCCCGCTCATGTGGCCGCTCCTTCTATGCTCAATCGTGTCTCTGACGATCTCCATCGAAAGAGTCCTCTTTTGGTGGAGGGAGAAAAGGCGAAGGGACAACAATCGCCTTGAAAGGATCTTCCGCCAAACGGAGGCGGGAGACCCTCACAGCGCCCTTTCCGTCAGTCACGGCAAAACCGCCGGGGCCGACGGACTTGATTACGCTGTCAGGATACTCGCCTCCGGATTTGCTCATCGGGACTATGGGCTTCGGGAAAGCATGGAGGTTGCGGCAGAGGACGAGATTGAACGAATGAAGCGAGGGCTGGATATTCTGGACACCATTATCACCATGGCTCCGCTGCTGGGGATCTTGGGGACCGTACTTGGGATCATCGATTCCTTTGATCTGTTGGGCAATAGCGGCATCGAAAATCCAAAAGCAGTAACCGGCGGCATCGCCCAGGCGCTGATTACAACAGCCGCCGGGCTCACGGTGGCGTTGATGACACTAGTCCCCTTCAACTACCTAGTGGCAAAGGTGAAGAAGGAAGCCAAGGAAGTCAATAAGATCATGGTCCGTTTCGAGGCTGCGTATCGAAACGGGCTGGAGAAAGACGACGATGATAACTAGTGGATACGAAAACAGGAAAGCCAGGGTGGAGATGCTTCCACTCATTGATGTCGTCTTTCTCCTGCTGGTTTTCTTCATCTATGCCATGCTTTCCATGGTCGTTCATCGCGGGCTTAGAGTGGAACTGCCCACTGCCTCAACGGCTGAATTGGACAGAAATGAATATGTCGACATCACCATAGCGAAAGACAATTCGGTATTTGTTCGCAAGGAGCGAGTGGAATTGAGCGGACTGATTGAAAAAGTCATGGAGCATGCGGACAAGACGGCCGGCATCCCTGTCTTCATAAACGGCGACCGCAGGGCCGACCTTGGAGTTGCCATCAGGGTTCTTGATTTACTGAAGAGTGCGGGCATCAAGGAAGTCTCGTTTAAGTGTGTCGAGGAAGAACAATGAAGTTATCCGATTTCATCCTCCCCTTCCTTATTTCGGCCATCATTCATGTGGGGGCCTTTTCATCGGGCATCTTGTATCACAACGCTGAGGTCGTCTTTGAAAAAGGCGCACAAGCTGTCACGCTGAACATTGTCCCCTCAGTAGCCAGCAAGGCGTCCAGCACTATGCCCGCTGTGGCCGGGCCAGCAGCGAAGCAAAGCGTTCCTACACAGCCACCTCGAAGAATACAGAAATCTGAAGTGCAGGAAGATAAAACAAAAGAAAAAACCGCCGGGACAGAATGTGTTTCCCCTGAACCACATACAGAGGGGTCCGAAAGGGCGCGACATCCTTCTGCAAGCGTTTCTCCTCAGGATAAAGGAGATCGAGATCACTGTCCTCATCACCGCACCGAAGTCGCTGCCGTGAACTCAAAGAACAATGACGGTGGCTGCAAAGAAAAGGGCATGACAAGTCCTATAGTGGTTACAGGTTTGTCAAAACCAGAGTATCCCATGTATTCGCGAATCAACGGAGAGGAAGGCACGGTTGTGCTTATCGTTGAAGTCCGTGCCAACGGAAGGCCTGGAAAGATCGAGGTCGTAACCTCCAGCGGATATCGACGCCTTGATTGTGCCGCGGTGAAGGCGATCGAGAAAGCCGCTTTGATCCCGGCCAGGATAGACGGTAAAGCGGTGGCATCAACAAAGCGCATTGCTTTCAGGTTCGATCTCGAGGAGTGAGGAAATTAAAGAATATATGATGGACCGAAAACTTATCTTGGTTGCCATTGTTCTTTTCGCTTTTGCCGGGAGCTATCTGGGTAAAAAGGCTATCCATGAATCCGGAAGCGACATCTCCGATGTCTATGTCAAGACGGATTCACAAGATCATGATCGCAAACAATATAGACAGATCGTCTCGCTGGCCCCCAGCATTACGGAAACGCTGTTTGCGCTTGGGTTGGGAGACCGGATCGCTGGCGTTACCTGCTATCGCAATTTTCCGCCAGAGGCCCGCACAAAAGCAAACGTTGGCGGCTACTATGACCCCAACTACGAGGCTATTGTCGCATTGCACCCTGACCTTATCATTTTATTTCCAGAGCATGAGGCTCCGAAGCAACATCTATCAAAACTTGGCTTGAATATGCTGGTAGTGGATCACAAGAGCATCTCCGGGATACTGACTTCAATAACAGCTATCGGGAAAACATGTGGCGCAGACAAAAAAGCAGAGTCAATCGTGCGCGATCTCCAGATGAGGATGGAGCGGATCAGGCGAAAGACTGACGGATTGCCTCGTCCCCGAATCATGATTTTCGTGGGAAGGAACATGGGCACAGGCACTCTCAAGGACGCCTACATATCGGGCAAAGACGGATTCTATGATGAAATGATTACGCTTGCCGGCGGTGTAAACGCTTATGCCGGGGACGTAGCGTTTCCAGTCGTCTCCGGAGAAACCATTATCCGGATGAATCCCGAGGTCATTATCGACATGATTCCGGATATAGACAAAAAGGGCTGGGACAAAGCAATAATTTTGAAGGAATGGAATACCATCTCTCAGGTCGATGCCGTCAGAAAGGGCCGAGTGTATGTCTTTGGAGAGGACTATGTAGTGATTCCCGGACCCAGGTTCATCCTTATCCTGGAGGATATGGCGCGGGTAATACACCCCGAAGTGGATTGGGAATAGAAATGGAGAACACCATTATCGAAATAGTGCGATTTTCCTTCTCCATAAGTAGCAAGGCGATTCTGAAGGATATTTCACTTACCGTCAAGGAAGGCGAATACATCTCTATCGTTGGTCCGAACGGAGCCGGAAAAACCACTCTGCTCAAATGCCTGGATCGGATCCACAAGGGGGGGGGCGGAGATATCAAGATAGCCGGAAAACCACTTGATAAATACAGTCAGAAGGAACTCGCACGACAAGTAAGCTACGTCCCCCAGGCAGATGGACGCATTTCCCCTTTCACCGTGTACGAGTTCGTTATGATGGGCCGCTACCCTTATCTGAGCCCTTTTTCTTCTCCAGGCGAGGAGGATGAGGATGCGGTTCACGATGCGCTGGCCATGACTGGAATATCGGAGTTCGCCGAACGATTTCTCAGTACGCTCAGCGGCGGCGAGCGCCAGAAGGTTTTCATCGCCGCAGCGCTTGCACAGGGAGCGAAAGTCCTCCTCCTTGACGAACCCACGACCTTTCTGGATCCCAAACACGAGGCCGACGTTCACAGGCTGCTGGCGCGCGCCAATCGTGAGCGCGGTATTACCATCGTTTCGGTAACCCATGACATTAATAGCGCCGTCCTGATGAGCCGACGTGTTCTGGCGCTTAAAGACGGCGCAGTTGCCTTTTGTGGGTGTGCGGACAAATTCATGAACAACGAAATCCTTCAGAAGATCTACGAGAAGTCATTCCTGTTTGTGAAGCACCCTCGAACGGGAAAGACCATTGTTGCGCCGGAAATGCCATGATGAAGACAGGATCAAAACACAAACTAATACTCCTTACCATTCTTCTCGTCCTCGCTATCATTGTTCTTTTAGGCGCACCGATGGTCGGAATGAGGACTATACCAGTGAGTGCCATTCTGCATCCGGCATCCGGCAGGATGGAGTCGGACATCTTCTGGAAAATCAGGATACCGAGGGTCTGTATTTCTTTTCTCGCAGGGGCTGCCCTTGCAGTGAGCGGCATGGCCTTTCAGGCAATGTTCCGCAATCCTCTCGCCACGCCCTTTACCCTCGGTGTGGCCAGCGGAGCGTCTCTTGGAGCAGCGATTTACGTCCGCCTTGGTTTGGTGTTCAGTGTTCTCGGTATTTCCGGCATATCCGTTTTTGCATTTACAGGAGCCATCCTCTCCATTCTGCTGGTATATGGTCTGACTAAGGCAAGAAGAGGTTTTTCGACAACCACCATGCTTCTGGCCGGAGTTGCCATCAGCTTTTTCTTCTCCAGCATCATCCTCTTCACCCAGTACATGAGCGATTTCACGCACTCGTTCCGCATTCTGCGCTGGCTGATGGGTGGGCTTGAGGTCGTCGGGTTCGAGTCCGTTCTGAACATGGCTCCATTCGTAATCAGTGGAGGCGCCATCATCCTTTACATGACCCACGAGCTGAACTTGATGATGACCGGGGAGGAAATCGCCATCAGTCGTGGAGTTAGTGTGTGGAAAACAAAAAAGGTCCTTTTCTTCGCCACCTCGCTCATGGTCGGCGGGGTTGTGGCTATATGCGGGCCAATCGGGTTTGTGGGCATGATGGCCCCTCACATTTGCAGGTTGCTGATCGGTGCTGATCACAGGTACCTGACACCCGCCACCCTCTTGTTTGGCGGAGTATTCCTGACCCTGTGCGACATGCTTGCCAGGACGCTCATTGCACCTGCCGAAATGCCCGTGGGCATCATTACGGCCTTGCTTGGAGGGCCTTTCTTTATCTGGCTACTCCTTGGGAAATCCTCTTCTATCGAATCCTGGATCTAATCGTTTAGCGCGATTTAATTTGTATCTGCAGAAATGAGATGCACATCCCTCTGGGGAAAGGGAATAGTGATGCCCTCTTTCCCAAAGGCCTTAAAAATGGTATTTATGAGCTGATGCGTGGCAAGACCTTTGTTCCTTGGGTCTTCTACCCAGCACAGTAGCTCAAAGTCAATTGACGAATCCCCAAACGCCCTTAGCCTCGCCCTTGGCTCAGGGTCTTTTGACACCATGGAATTGGACTTGGCTGTTTCTACGAGGACATCTTCTACCTTTTCCAGGTCGCTCTCATAGGCTACACCCACCGGTATGCGTATTCTGAATCTGGGAACCGGGGCGCTTTCATTAATTATCTTGACATTTGCCAGTATGGAATTAGGGACGGTGATGAGCACATCATCTCTTGTCTTGATCCTTGTAGAACGGATGCCTATGTCCACCACTTCTCCCCTTTCCCCGGTATCAAGAATTATGTAATCCCCGATCTTAAAGGGTTTATCCACAAAAATACTGATCCCGCCAAAGAAATTAGCAAGGGTGTCCTTTGCTGCCAGCGCGACGGCTATTCCCGCGATCCCTGCAGATGCAAACAGCGGCGTGAGGTTTACATTCCAGATTGCAAGCATCCACAGGATACCTATGATAATGGCTGCAACACGAAATATGTTCTTGAAGAGAAGAAAGATGTCTCGTCCGGCATCACCTGTCTTGGCCGCTATCGGGAAGCTCTTGTCTGACAACCAGTTCACTATCCTGATAGCCGCGATCCACCACACAAAAAGAATCAGACTCTTGGTAACCAGAGGAAGGATGTTGTCCCACGGCGATCGCAGCTCCAGCAATATCAGCCCGTGAAGGATACCCATTAAGGCAATAGTCCAGAATACAGGACCATGGACAAAGGATATCAGCTTGTCATCAAAACTGAACCTTGTAAGGCCTGCCAAGCGTTTTAAGATTTTGTCAATAAATATGTCAGCTGCCTTGGCCAGTACCAGGTAAATCAATACTGTGGTCAGGGCCTCAAGGCCAGGCACGTCACGAAATATCTTGAAATGATCTACGAGGTGTAAAAGATCCATGTTGACATCAAATAGTTGCTATATTATATGAGACTCTTGTCTTTAGGAAAAGAATAATAATTAATATATTCAGAATAGGAGGATAGATTGGCCAATCACAAGTCTGCCCTTAAGAGGGCACGTCAGAATAAAGAGCATCAATTGCGCAATAACTCCAAAAAAACAAGAA
>CAZPBZ010000010.1:0-7595 GCA_964584765.1 uncultured Thermodesulfobacteriaceae bacterium | reverse complement strand
TGCCTCGCCCTTGAGGCCCTCGGTCTGCATTATATCCTTTCCCACAAGAAATTCTTCCTCTCTCGCAATATTACTGGTCTGCCATATGACCTTGCCACTTTCGCGGCATACCAGATGCACAGAACACTCGGCTGTGATGCGTCGTTCAACAGCCTGGTCGTATCTAATATAGGAAAGACCGCTGGTACTTGTGCTTACAATCTCTCCCTCAAGGATCACATCGGCTTCATCCTTTGGGACAAGCTTCAGCCCTCTGCCCCTTAAAAATTCATGTCTGAGTTCTTCGGTTATCCAGACCCCAAGGAGAAGTTCGTTGCTGCGGTTGGCCAATGGCGCCACATATACGGTTTTTATCCAGGGAGGTAATGACTCTATACGTTCGGCACAGTGGTATCCACAACCAGATAACGAGGTCCAGAGAATACAGAAGGCAAAAACAGCAAGGATAAAACGCCCCTGGTGACGTGTACATAAAACAATTTGTAAAAATTTAATCATCTGATAGACCTCAATTCTTGACTACAATGTTAATCAGTCTTCCAGGCACATATATGATTTTATGTACAGCCTTCCCTTCTGTGTATCGCTTTACCTTCGGATCATCCAAGACCATAGATTCGATGATTTCCTTATCTGTATTCCGAGCCACCTCGACCTGGCTGCGAAGCTTACCATTTACCTGTACCACGATATTTACAGTATCAGCCCGTGCGACATCAATATCTGCAACAGGCCATGGTTCAAGACTTATAGTCTTTTGATGGCCAAGAAGCTGCCACAATTCGTCTGTTATATGGGGCACCATTGGAAAAAGCAAGATCAACACTGCTTCCATGGCTTCTCTCAGTACGGCCCAATCCCCCTGTTTGTCCATCCCATGGGTTCCATACCAGTCAAGGTAGCCCATTACCTCATTGATCAACTCCATGACCGCGCTGATGGCCGTATTGAAATGAAAGCGCTGTTCAATGTCTTCGGTAACTTTCAGAATCGTCTGGTGTGTTTTTTGTCTGAGGGCCTTGGTGGCCTTTGTCCCATGGATCAGGGTCTCCTTGTCAGCACTTACTGAGGTCAAACTCTCAAGATTTTCCGTTATCAGACGCCAGATCCGGTGCAAAAACCTGTGGGCACCCTCAACTCCTTGATCGCTCCATTCAAGATCCCTTTCCGGCGGAGAAGCGAAGAGGATGAATAGACGAATCGTATCGACTCCGTAAGTATTGATCATCTTATCAGGGTCAACCACATTTCCCTTGGATTTGGACATCTTTGCCCCGTCCTTGAGGACCATGCCTTGAGTCAGAAGATTTGTAAAAGGCTCATCTGCCGAGAGCCATCCCAGGTCCCGAAGGACCTTGGTAAAAAATCTTGCATACAGTAGATGCAGTATGGCGTGTTCAATTCCACCGATATACTGATTTACAGGGAGCCACACATCCACCCTCTTCCTATCCAGGGGGGCCGAGGTTTCATCAGGGCATGCGTATCTCGCAAAATACCAGGATGACTCCACAAAGGTATCCATTGTGTCGGTTTCCCGCCGGGCAGGTCCTCCGCACTTGGGGCAGGTTGTAGACCAGAAGCTCTCAAGACAGGGAAGGGGAGACCGGCCCTGCTTGTCCAACCGGGCATCCAGGGGGAGGATTACAGGCAGGTCTTGCTTCCTGACCGGTACGATCCCGCATGTATCGCAATAGACCATGGGAATGGGCGCTCCCCAATAGCGCTGTCTGGATATGCCCCAGTCCCTCAGGCGATAGCTGATTTTTTGATTCCCAAGGCCCCGGGTCTCCAGGTGTCTGGTTATGGCCTCCTTGGCCTGTTCGTTCTCCATTCCATCAAAAGGACCGGAGTTCACAAGGGTGCCGGGGCCTTCCCATGCCTCTTTCATGGTCTCGGGCTTCAGGTTTTCCCCCTCTGGTTGAATTACGACCTTTATGGGTAACCTGTATTGCTTGGCAAACTCAAAGTCCCTCTGGTCATGAGCAGGGACAGCCATCACCGCCCCGGTGCCATATTCCATTAACACGAAATTAGCAATGTAGATCGGGATACTTTCACCGGTTAGCGGATGCTTGACATAGGCCCCGGTGAATACACCTTCTTTGGATTTGGTGATTGAGTGATTTGGTGATTGAGTGATTTGTCTTTCTCTTGAAGGTATTTTGCTCCAATGGTCTATAAAGGCCTTTACTTCTTCTTCCTGGCCTGTGCTCATACAGAGTTCCAGTGCCATAGGGTGCTCCGGTGACAGGCTCATGAAGGTCGCGCCCAAAAGGGTATCCGGTCTGGTAGTAAATACCCTGATTTCGCCATCGTCTCCTGCCAGCGGGAATGTGATCTCCGCCCCTACACTGCGACCGATCCAGTTGCGCTGCATTGTGAGGACCTTTTCCGGCCATCCGGTCAGCCCGTCGCATCCTTCCAGGAGTTCTTGAGCATAGTCAGTGATCTTAAAAAACCACCCATCCAGTTCTTTTTCCACTACCTCTGTATCACACCGCCAGCACTTGCCGTCCTCTACCTGCTCGTTGGCAAGGACTGTCTGGCAACCTTCACACCAATTGACTTTGGATTTCTGACGATATACGAGTCCTGCTTCAAACATCTGGATAAAAAAGAGCTGTTCCCAGCGATAGTACTCCGGATCACATGTGGCAAATTCTCTCTTCCAGTCATATGACAACCCCAGGCGTTTGAGTTGTTTGCGCATGTAGTTAATATTTTCATAAGTCCATGTGGCAGGATGGGTCCTATGTTCAATAGCAGCATTCTCAGCAGGCATACCAAAGGCGTCCCACCCCATGGGATGAAGGACGTTGTAACCTTGCATACGTTTGTACCGGGCCACTACGTCCCCTATGGTGTAATTCCTGACATGACCCATGTGTATCCGGCCTGAAGGATAAGGAAACATCTCCAGGACATAATAGCAGGGCCTGGAGCTATCCTCCCTGGCGGGGAAAAGGCCATCTTTTGCCCAGTCGGCCTGATGCCTTTCTTCTATTGTTTTGAAATCATATCGTGCTGTCATGATATCTGAGACTATGGCTTTTCCGCCCTTTCTCTATGCCTTAAGACCGCATCCAGGATGCCGTTTACAAAGGCGCTTGATTCCCCGCCACAAAACTTTTTTGCAAGCTCAAGGGCCTCATTTATGGCTACCTTAGGAGGAATATCAGGGCAGTAACATAGCTCAAAGGCCCCTATGCGCAAAATGTTCCTGTCCACACTGGCCATTCTGTCCAAACGCCAATGCTTGGCGTTCTTTTTCAGGATGGAATCGATCTCCGCCTTATGGGTAAGCACCCCTTGCAGCCGAGTCCGGCCGAATGCCAAGGCAGGATCATTTTCAGGAATAGCCTCTGAAGCCAGACCAGTGGCATATTCCATAATGACCTTATCTATGTCTTTAATGGTATCCCAGTCACATTGGTAAAGGATCTGAAGGGCGATCTCTCGCCCTTTGCGGCGCACGGACAATTTAGGCATTTAGGCCTTTTAAGAGGTTTGCCATTTCTACAGCCGCAAGGGCAGCGTCCCAGCCTTTGTTCCCGGCCTTGGTGCCTGCCCGTTCAATGGCCTGCTCGATACTGTCAGTGGTGAGTACTCCAAAGGCAACAGGGCAATCTGCCTGCATTGCAACCTGTGCGATCCCCTTGGAAGTCTCAGCAGCCACATAGTCGAAGTGTGGCGTAGCCCCTCGGATGACGCAGCCCAGACATATTACAGCGTCATAGCGGCCGCTATTTGCCATACGCTTGGCAACAAGGGGAATTTCAAAGGCCCCGGGCACCCAGGCCACTTCAACATCATCTTCTGTGCATCCATGCCTGACAAGTGCATCTAATGCACCTCCAAGCAGCTTACTGGAAATGAATTCGTTAAATCGCGCAATCACAATACCTAAACGCAATCCCTGGGCCTGCAGGTGACCTTCAAATGTCTTAGGCATGATACTCCCCCTCTTATTTTCTTAATCAATCACTAAATATGTAACAGATGTCCCATCTTCTCTTTCTTACACATTAAATAGCCCACATTCTCCTCGTGGGGTGGGATTTCAATAGGGACTCTTTCCACCACTTCCATTCCATAACCCTCGAGCCCGACAATCTTTTTAGGATTGTTTGTCATGAGTCTCATTTTTCTCACCCCAAGATCCCGCAATATCTGAGCACCGACACCATAATCTCTGAGATCCGGTTTAAAGCCAAGTTCACGGTTGGCCTCCACGGTATCTCTTCCCTGATCCTGCAGACAATACGCCCGGAGCTTGTTCAAAAGGCCGATACCCCGGCCTTCCTGTCTCATATAGACAAGGACACCTCTGCCTTCCTTGGCTATCTGACTCATGGCCCTCTGTAACTGTAGGCCGCAATCACATCTGAGGGAACCAAGCACATCTCCTGTCAGACACTCAGAGTGCACACGCACAAGAATCTCCTCGTCGGGCTGTATCTCTGGATCACCCAGCACCAGGGCAAGATGCTCATTGGGATCGATTATACTGCTGTAGACGATAAGCTTCCATTCGCCACCAAACCTGGAGGGCAGCCTGGTCTCAACCTCTCGATGTACAAAACTCTCAGTGCGCAGACGATAGGCTATGAGGTCTGCAATTGTGACAATCTTGAGATCGTGTTTTTTAGAAAAAACTTCAAGATCAGGCATCCGGGCCATTGTCCCATCGTCCTTCATGATCTCGCATATGACCCCGGAGGGCTTCATGCCTGCCAGCCTCGCAAGATCCACTGAACCCTCAGTCTGACCTGCCCTCACCAGAACCCCTCCCTCCTTTGCCTTTAGCGGAAAGACATGGCCTGGCATGGCAATATCCTCAGGCCCGGATTCGTCTGCTATGGCAGTCAGGATAGTAGTTGCCCTGTCATGGGCAGAGATACCTGTTGTGACTCCATGTTTAGCCTCTATGGATACTGTAAAGGCCGTGCCGTACCTCGACGTGTTGCGGGAAGTCATCATGGGGAGCTTCAGCTTGTTTACCTGCTCTTCCGTAAGGGCAAGGCAGATCAAGCCGCGACCATACCTGGCCATGAAGTTGATGGCCTCAGGGGTCACGGTTTCTGCAGCCATAGTGAGATCGCCCTCGTTTTCCCGGTCCTCGTCGTCAACAAGGATAAACATTTTCCCAGCCCGAATATCCTCAATGACCTCTTCTATGGTGGATAATGACATTGTTAAATGAACCTCGTTAAAGAAAATTTCGTCTGCGAACTTTCCTTTTATATAAATCCATGCTGTGCCAGAAACTCCGTATCAATATTGGTCAGTTTCTCTGATTTAATATGCCCAGCCAAAAGTAATTTTTCAATATACTTGCCAATGAGATCTACCTCAATATTGATTTTATCTCCCTTATTCCTAAAACCCATAGTAGTGAGCTTGGCAGTATGCGGGATGATGGCCACGGAGAAACGGCCCTTATTACAACTGTTTACAGTAAGGCTGATGCCGTCAATTGCAACCGAACCTTTTTCAATAATGTACCGGTCAAGGCTCTCGGGGATAGCTATAGTAAATAAAGTAAACCGGCTTAGATGCTCCTTTTCAATTACTTCTCCTATTCCATCCACATGACCGCTTACCAGATGTCCGCCAAGACGGTCTGAGAGCCTGAGGGCCAGTTCAAGATTAACACGGCTTCCAACCCTGAGCCCGGGCAATGTGGTCCTTGAAAGGGTCTCTGGTGAAACTTCCACACTGAACACGTAATGGGAGATAGTAGCGGCAGTCAGACAGACTCCGTTTACAGCAATACTCTCCCCCTCCTGGGGATCTTTAATAGAAAAATCAGGATGAATAGTAAGGACCAGACCTTGACCTGCCTGCCGAACATCCTTGAGGGTCCCAAGGCCCTGGATTATACCTGTAAACATTTGTGGTCAGCTCCAGAAGGAATCAATATTTGTGATCAGACCACGGACCAGCCAATTATCGCCCAGCTTGCGATGTTGTATCTTTGACAGCCTTGTTGCCCTTCCCATGTCCACGGCCCCTGAACCGCCTATTGCGGGCAGGGCATTCTTTCCGCCGATTACCATGGGAGCATAATAAAAAAAGGCCTCATCAACAAACGCCTGGTCCCAGAATGCCCCGTGGACCGTGGCCCCACCTTCTACCAGAAGTGACTGCGCCCCAAAGTCGCCCAGCATCCTGAGCGCATACTCTATGTTTACCCTGCCTTGCCCATCGGGCGGCGCAAACCAGACCTTTGCACCGGATGCCTCCAGGGCCTGCCTATGTTCATCTGTGGATTTACCTTCCACCCCGATTATCACAGTAGGCGCAGAGGACTTCAGGCGGCATATCCGGCTGGAAGGGTCAACGCTCAGTCCACTGTCCAGCACCACCCTGATGGGATCTTTACCAGATTTCCTGCCCTTTCTGCAAGTAAGCTGTGGATCGTCCGCCACTATGGTGCCTTTGCCGACCAGTATGGCGTCACTTATTTCCCTCAGGCGGTGCCCCGATCTGCGGGCCTGCTGATTGGTAATCCACTTGGAGTGACCTGTCCGGGTTGCAGTCCTGCCGTCCAGGCTGCATGCCACCTTGGATCTGACCCAGGGCATACCGGTCAATATGTGTTTGGTAAAGGGGGCTATCAAAAGACGGCACTCATCTCTCAGGCACTCTGTCTCGACTTCAATGCCCTTGTCCCGCAGAAACTCTGTTCCTCCTCCAGCCACCTTCGGGTTTGGATCAAGCGTCCCGATTACGACCCTTCTGATGCCTGCCTGCAGTATGGCATGTGTGCAGGGCGGTGTCCGGCCGGTGTGGTTGCATGGCTCCAGGGTTACATACATATCAGCCCCTCTGGCCGCATCTCCGGCGGCCCTCAGGGCATGGACTTCAGCATGGGGTGTGCCGGCCTTCTGGTGCCAGCCTTCTCCCAGGATCACGCCTTGCCGGGCCACAACCGCGCCCACAGCAGGGTTTGGAGTGGTGTACCCAAGGCCCTTCCCACCAAGTCTAAGGGCCCTGCGCATATATTTGATATCTTCACCGGACCACATTCAAGAACTCTGATTGCGGGAACTTTCGCTCAGCAGCTCTTGCAGTTGATCCATGAACTCATTGAGGTCTTTAAATTGCTTGTATACGGAGGCAAAGCGCACGTAAGCCACATCGTCCCATACCCTCAATTGAGACATGACACGTTCCCCTAAAAATCTGCTCTCCAACTCCCTTTCTCCTCTATCTTGAATTTCTTTCTCAAGATCGCTGACAAAGGCCTCCACTTCGTCCATACTCACCGGCCTCTTTTCACAGGCCTTTAATATCCCCTCGACAATCTTATTCCGGTCGAAGGATTCACGTCTTCCATCCTTTTTGACTACCATGGGATGAAATTCTTCAATCCTCTCATAGGTAGTAAAACGCTCATGACAAGACAGGCATTCCCTGCGTCGACGGATGGCCCTGCTGTCCTGGCTGGACCTGGAATCAACAACTTTACTCTCTGAAGAACTGCAGAATGGGCACTTCATTGGATTTCAACCGGTTAAGGGATTAGTTTCCCGGAATTCTATAAGATCTATTCCGGCCTCTGCCAACATATCACGGGACATGGGATC
>CAZPBZ010000009.1:0-16501 GCA_964584765.1 uncultured Thermodesulfobacteriaceae bacterium | reverse complement strand
TAGTCACTACGCCGGCACCGGGGCTCAGTTTTGCAACGATCCGTGAAGTAGTTCCGTCCGCTGTGGTGGATGGCAGGGCTATAATCGCCTTGCCCCCGTATGATCTGGCTGCGCCACTGTTAAAATCTACCTGTCCGCCGATACCTGAGTAGAATTTGGTGCCAAGGGAATCTGCGCAGACCTGGCCTGTAAGGTCTATCTCCAATGCCGTGTTGATGGCCACCATTTTATTCTGTTTGGCAATAACAAAGGGGTCATTGACATACTCGGTTGGACGAAAAGAGAAGAGGGGATTGTTGTGGATATAGTCATAGAGTTTGCGTGTTCCAAAACAGAAACTGGCAACAATTTTACCCCTGTCAAGGGTCTTTTTAGCACCGGTTACAGCTCCAGATTCCACCAGATCTATAATGTTGTCTGTAAACATCTCCGTGTGTATACCGAGATATTGTTTCTCTTTTAGGAAATCAATCACCGCGTTGGGGATGCGTCCGACCGAGAAGCCAACAGTGGAACCATCTTCCACCAAGGCTGCGATGCGTTCTCCGATCTCGCGAGCAACTTCCGTGCTTTCAGGCAAGGTTGCTTCAAAAATGGGCGTGTCCACAGGGACCAGGAAATCCAGATCATAGATATCAATAAAACTGTCCCCGAGGGTCCTGGGCATCTGGGGATTGACCTGGGCAATGACGAGCGAGGCGTTTTCCGCAGCACTTTTGACAATATCCACAGAGACCCCAAGGCTCACTCTCCCGCGCTCATCCGGAGGTGTAACCTGTATTAAGGCGGCATCCAGCGGTAACTGACCTGAACTGAAAAGCCGTGGAATATCTGAAAGAAAGATAGGTGTATATTTGCCGAGCCCTTCCTGAATAAGCTCCCTGATATTTTCTGCAACAAAAAAGCTGTTTACCAGAAAGCAATCGGCAAGTTTCTTGTGGGCATAAGGGGCCTCGCCCAGGGTAAGTAGTTGGATAATCTCCATATCGGCCAGTTTAGAAGCGCGTTCGGTTAGGGCCTTGACCAGTTCTTTCGGTTCTCCACACCCTGTCCCGATAAATACTCGCTGCCCGGGCCGCAGGTGCGAGACCGCCTGCACGGGAGTGGCGATCATGTCTTTGTATTTATCCAGCCAGTTTGGGTCGTATTCTGTATGGTTTGGTTTGTTCATTATTCAATCTTTTGGTGAGTCAAGGTCATTCGGGCATCGGCCACAAATGGTTCTGTTCCAATGTCCCCGACAATAAATGGATTGATATCCAGCTCGATAATTTCCGGATAATCCGTAACCAACTGGCTGATGCGTTGAAGCCCGTTAGCTATTGCGGCAAAATCCACTCCTCTTTTCCCGCGGGTCCCTTTAAGCATCTCATAGGACCTGGTGCTTTTAAGCATCTGAAACGCCTCTTCTGTGGTGATAGGGGCCAGATGAAAGGTAACGTCTTTCATTACTTCGACAAATATGCCTCCAAGTCCGAACATGAGCATTGGGCCAAATTGTGGATCACGGCTCATGCCTATGATCACTTCCATGCCCCGTGCCAGCATTTTTTCTACGTAAATGCCTTCGATATGGGCTTCAGGTGCAACCTGTCTTATCCTGAGCATCATCAGATCAAATGCGTCTCGCACGTCATCAGCCGTAGACAGGTGTAATTTCACGCCACCGAGGTCTGTTTTATGAATAATGTTAGGTGAGACTATTTTTATAGCTACCGGGTAGCCTATTTGCTCTGCAGCTTCTACTGCCTCGTCAGTAGTGCTTGCCATGTGGCCTTCCGGTATCCTGAAGCCATAAGCACTCAGGATCTGCTTGGCTTTAATATCTCCAACATGGGTCCTTTTGGTCCTCAGGTGCCGTGCAATAATCCGTTCCACTCGCCGGCGATGAACTCTGAATCGTGTCACTATCCGCGGTGGACGCCTCCGCCATACTGAATATTCGTACATGGCCTTGAGGGCGCCGACTGCCCGCTCAGGTGAGTTATAGACCGGCAGTCCGGCAGCAACCAGTTCTTCGTTTCCCGGCATTACATGCTTGCCCCCCATGAATGCCGCGAGAACAGGCTTATCGGATCTTACGCAATCGGCAATGGCCCTTGCGGTCTCAGCAGGCTTTGTCATGGCCTGGGGTGTCAGGATTACGATGATGGCGTCTACTGAATTATCGTCCTGGGCGGTGCTTAATGCAATGGCATATCTTTCCGGATCAGCGTCGCCCAGCACATCCACGGGATTCCCTGTACTTGATGCCCTTGGAAGTTTTCCTTTAAGGGCGGCTGCCGTACTATAGGCTAAGGCCGCGACGGTCATGCCGGATTTTTCCACAGCATCTGCAGCCATTGTGCCCGGCCCACCGGCGTTTGTAATAATCAGAACACGGTCACCCTTGGGAAGGGGCTGCATTGCCAGGGCCGATGCATAGTCAAAAAGGGCCTGAAAATTATCTGCCCGGATTACTCCCGAGCGTCTAAAAGCCGCACCATAGGCCATATCAGCTCCAGCAAGACCTCCTGTGTGAGATGAGGCGGCCTTCAGACCTGCAGGGGTAGTCCCGGCCTTGAGAATTACGACAGGCTTGATGGAACAAGTATCTTCCGCTGCCTTCACAAATTCGTCACCAGAAACTATATCTTCAAGGTATCCAACGATTACCTTTGTATTGTCATCCCTGGCAAGGGCTCTCAGGAAATCTACCTCCGTGAGATCCGCTTTGTTACCGAGGCTTATGAGTTTTGCAAGCCCGAAATGTCCTGTGACAGACGAATCCACAATGGCAGTGCAAAGTGCCCCTGATTGGGAAAATACTGATATGTTTCCTGATTCAGGCATGATCCCCGCAAACGAGGCATTCATGTGGTGATGTGTGTTCATAATGCCCAGACAGTTAGGTCCAAGTAGACGCACATTGTGAGCCCTGCAAAGCCCTGCCAACTTCTGTTCAAGCCTTGCACCTTCTTCGCCTGTCTCCCTGAACCCTGCAGTAATCACTGCAAGGGCCTTCACCCCTGCCTCTATAGAGGACTGTACGGCAGTCATGGCATTCTGACGGGGAACGGTCACAATGCCAAGGTCCACGGTTCCTTCATAGTCTTTAAGGGTTTTGTAGCATTTGAGCCCGAGAATCTGGTCTGCTGACGGATTGACAGGTATTATATCACCGGCAAAACCGCCATTGATCAGGTTGGCTACTATCTCATAGCCCACCTTTCCAGGCGTTCTCGATGCCCCGATTACCGCGACGTTTTTGGGATGGAGCAGAGCTTCTATCATTTTTTATAGATGCATTTTGTGAATTTAATTCAAAATTATGAACCTTAGAGTTTCATAAATACAGTTAACTATTTTTAATTGCCCTTAGAGCTTTTGTCAAAAAAACATTATGAGGAAAGGGGGGAAAAGGTGTCGCATATAACGAGAATGCAATTTTCTCTAATAATTGCTCGCCCTCTCCCCAGGGACTGATGTATACTTTGAACGACCATAATTTGGATTTCTTATTATGTTTAAATTTTCGTAACCGTTGAACCTATGGACCCTGAACCTGTGAACGTCTGTCAATAGGAGAAGTCTTGATATGAAAGAGGCCCTTTTTTATACAGTTGAGGACAAAAGAAAGGTACAATGCCAGCTCTGTAACCACCATTGTCATATCAAGCCGGGGAAAAGGGGAATTTGCAAGGTCCGTGAGAACAGGGACGGCAAGCTCTATAGCCTTGTATACGGAAAGGTAATTTCGGAAAACTCCGACCCCATTGAGAAGAAACCCCTTTTTCACTTTCTGCCGGGTTCAATATCATATTCAATTGCCACGGTAGGGTGCAACTTCAGGTGCCTGCACTGCCAGAACTGGCAAATTTCTCAGTATCCACGCATCTATGAAGGAGAGATACCAGGGGAAGACAGGGATCCGGAGGATATTGTAAATGCCGCGGTTCTGCATGGAGCAAAGAGTATCAGCTATACATATGTTGAGCCCACAATCTTTTATGAGTTGGCTTATGACTGCGCAGTTCTGGCTAAAAAGAGGGGGCTTAGGAACGTCTTTGTCAGCAATGGCTATATGACACCAGATGTGACACGGCATCTGGCCCCTGTACTGGACGGAATAAACATTGATATAAAGGGCTTTACGGATAAATTTTACCACGATGTCTGCAAGGCAAGGCTTCAGCCTGTGCTTGATAATGTTCGTCTGATGCACGAATTGGGAGTATGGGTGGAGATTACAACCCTGGTTATTCCCGGATGGAATGATTCCCCAAAGGAGTTGAGGGACATTGCCAGGTTTGTTAAAGGGGTCGATCCTTCAATGCCGTGGCATGTCACCGCGTTTTATCCCACCCACAAAATGTTGGACAGGCCGCCTACCCCGGTTGCCACCCTGCGTCTTGCCAGGGAAATAGGTCTTGAAGAAGGCCTGCGATTTGTCTATGAGGGCAATGTGCCTGGTGAGGGTGGAGAAAATACCTATTGCCCGGCCTGCGGCGCAGAACTTATCAAAAGAATCGGCTTCAGAATAATGGAAAATCTGCTGTCTGACGGAAAATGCAGCAAGTGCGGAGAGGCTATTGAGGGGGTATGGGTCTGATCATTTCCAAACGGCATTGACAACGTATTCCAAGTAAAGTAATGTATACATTACATTTCAAATAGGATAAATTTAATGGCTAATTTTAAAAGAAAACAAATTTATCTTGATGAAGAGAGTGATCAGGCACTGAAAAGGCTGGCCCTTACTACCAAGATTTCTGCAGCCGAGCATATCCGCAGAGCGGTCAAGAAATATATTACTAAGCAAAAGGGTATGATGGCAGAAGAGGATCCGCTTCAAAAACTCATCGGACTGTGTGATAAGCCGGAAGGCCCCTCGGACGCCTCAATTCATCATGACAAGTATTTATATGGAAAGCAGTTCTAATTATGGTTCCTGTCTTTGTAGATACCGGTGGTTGGATAGCAATGGCAGTTGTAAGGGATCGATTCCACAAACAGGCTGCCTCCTATTATCGGAAACTCTCTAGAAAAAAGACCCAACTGGTTACTTCTGAATATGTTCTGGTTGAAACCTACACACGCATACGCTACGATGACGGCCATGACAAGGTCCTGCAATTTCATTCAGTAATCCAAGAGGCCATCCAGGGAGGAAGGCTTCATTTAGAGTGGGTTACTCCGTCTATCTACCAAGAGGCTTGGGACATATTTAAGGGTTATTCTGATCAGGCGTTCTCCTTTGTTGATTGTACCAGCTTTGTAATAGCAAGGCATGCTGGTGTTGAGGAAGCCTTTGGCTTTGATCAGCATTTCAATACAATGGGATTCATCCTTAGGCCATAGAGAGCCGAAAATCAAATCCGTCCCTCACTTACTCATTGACAAGCTAACCATCTTGCATCATACTCCGAATTAGTTTTACTTTATTGGAGAGTTTTCCCTAAAATGAAATATATCGAGAGGATCCTGAACATTGATCTGCCGTCGGGGCAGTCTGCGTTTTTATGGGGGCCAAGAAAGACCGGGAAATCCACTTATCTGAAAAGGAGGTTTCCACGCAGCCTGGTTTATGATTTTCTGCAAACGGATCTGTTCCTTGAATATTCCAAGAGGCCTTCGCTGCTGAGGGAACGGTTGCTGGCAAAGGACGACGGTGACCTCAACTATCCTGTGATACTGGATGAAGTGCAGAAAATCCCGCAAATTCTCGACGAAGTGCACTGGTTGATTGAAAACAGGGGACTCAGCTTCATACTGTGTGGATCAAGCGCCCGGAAACTTAAGAGAGGGAAAGCAAATCTCCTTGGAGGCAGGGCCTGGCGTTATGAAATGTTTCCCTTTGTCTCGGCTGAACTGGAAGAACTTGATCTGCTGAGGGTTCTGAACCGCGGCATGATCCCGGCACATTACCTGCTGGAAGGCTATAGCAAAGCCCTGCGGGCCTATACGCAGGATTACCTGAAAGAAGAGGTCTTTGCCGAGGGGCTGACCCGAAACATCCCTGCCTTTTCCAGGTTTTTTGACGCCATGGGTTATTCCCACGGGGAGCTTACAAATTATTCCAACATTGCCCGTGACTGCGGAGTGGATTCCAAAACCGTAAAGGAATACTATCAGATCCTTGTTGATACGCTTCTGGGGACCATGGTCGAACCCTTCAAAAGGAGGCAGGGCAGGCAGGTCATCAGCAGGGCGCCAAAATTTTATCTGTTCGACGTCGGGGTCGCGGGAACCATCACAAAACGACACTTGGATGACGAAAAGGGTGAACTATTCGGCAAGGCCTTTGAGCACTTTATCTTTATGGAGATAGCTGCTTACAACTCATATAATGAACTGGATTATTCAATCAATTTCTGGAGAACAAAATCCGGACTGGAAGTTGATTTTGTCCTGGGAGGCGGCGAGGTGGCCATTGAAGTAAAGAGCAGTGCCCGGGTCGAAAAAAGAGACCTGCGGCCCCTCACTGCTTTCATTGAGGAATATTCGCCCCGCAAGGCACTGGTTGTTTGCAATGAGAGGGAAGAAAGAGTCCATGGGCAGATCAGAATAATGCCATATCAGAATTTTCTGCGTGATCTGTGGACAGGGAAGATCATCCGCTGACGCGGCTACATGCCTTATCCCTTCTTTTTCCGCCTTCTACGCGGTCTTCGACCCATACGTCTATTAAGAAAGTCTTTTATGACGGCAAAATAGAGATCCCCTGCCTTTTCTGCAATGTCCTCCCTGCATTCGCTGGGGACGATCTGGAGCTGGGTTGCCTTTGAGCGACTCTCAGCCACCAGCCACTCAATCTGATTCAGGGATATGACTTCGTCGCGGTGGCTGTGCAGAAAGAGTACTGCTTTGCTGTAGTTACTCATCTTAGAGCGGTTTGAAAAAGGGTCTTCTCCGGAAAGCCCTAATTCATTTATTTGAATCCCATTGCCTGAAAGAAAGCCTTCTGTCAAGTCAAAGGCGCTTTCCATAATAAGGGCCATGGAGTCATCGTTGTGGCGGCAGGCAAGATCCAGCGCAACGGCAGACCCAAGGGAACGGCCCATGAACACCACAGGGCCGGTCCTTTGTTTTGCGGCATACCAGTCTTTTACAGCCTGATAGAAGGCCTCAGCATCCTGAGGCAGGGCGCTGATGGATGGTTCCCCGCCACTCTTCCAGCATCCTCGATAGTCCATTGTTATCAGGGTAATGCCGAAATGCCCAAACCCGGTTGCCAAGTCAATGATATCTGCTTCACTATCATACTCTGCTGGGAAAAACAGAATGTGAGGCTCTTCCGGTATTCCACTAAAGACCCTGCAATGGATATCAACACCGTCAGGGGATTTTGCAGTCAGTGCCTCTGCCGTTGCCTCACCGCCTGAGTGAGATTCTTTTGCCGTCCCATACGAATCCCTTATATTTTTAAACAAGGAATCGATTATCTCAGGACGGTCCAGTTGACTCAGACGATTGCTTTTTGCCACTTCTGCCTTTCCTCAAAGGCTTGAATCTGCCGCCTTATGAATCCTTTCGCAAAGGATTTGTGCCCCATGTAGGACAATGCATATTCTTTCAGCTCATTCAACATTTGGTTGAAGAGCCGGTCTTTCTCCTTTTCGTATATGAAGTTCCTCTCTTTTTTCAACTCGAAATATATTACAGGTCCCTGTTCTTTTAAAAAGTCTTTGTAAAGCTCCTGGGGTCTGTCAGCAAAATCTTCTTCACTGATTTCTATTGGAATCCTGGCAAGTAGTCCCACAAGCCACCTGTCCCCGGCTACAAAACGGGAATAGTCGTGAAATTCCAGAACAAGATTGTTTGGAAGATCTATTTTTTCAACAAGCGTGAGAGAGAGTGTCTTCATTATACCTAGTGTTTAAAGGCCCTTTGACCCGTAAATGACATGGTTACCGGGGGATCGGCCTCGTTACACGCTTCGATAGATTCCCAATCTCTCAGGGAGCCACCGGGGTGTACGATTGCCGAAATACCCTGATTGATACCTACATCCACCCCGTCTCTGAATGGGAAGAATGCGTCAGAGACCATAACAGAACCCGGAAGGCCGCCACGGTCTGCCTTTACCTGTTGATCGATCTCATCCTTTTTGGCAACGCCACGCTCTCCTTTACTTACCAGGAGCTCAAGGTCCTTATATGGTATTCCAAACCTGTCATAGCAGATAATATCTGCATACTTTGTATATGCCTTGTGGACAGCGATTTCCGCTACCCCGACTCTGTCCTGTTCGCCTGTGCCTATCCCGGTGGTTACTCCATTTTTGACATAGATTACAGAGTTGGAAGTAACTCCTTGCTCAACTGCCCAGCCGAACAGCATGTCTTCGTATTCCCTGTCATCCGGCAGACGGTTGATCCTGTATGTCTTGCCCTGGTATTCACATTCAGCAGGTTTCAGGTCCTCCCTGGTACGGATTTTGTTTACAGGGGATTGCTGAACTATGATTCCTCCGTCAATCAGGCTCTTGAAGTCTATGAAACGCCTGTCCCAATAAGTCTCCAGTTGGTCGATCCGTTTGATCCGGATAATTCTCAGGTTTTTCTTCTGAGACAGTATGTCTATTGCGCCCTCTTCATAATCAGGTGCGCACACAACCTCAAGATACTGGTTGTTAAGTGCCCCGGCTGTTGTCTTGTCTATGGACCTGTTGAGGGAAACGCAGCCGCCGAACGCCGCCACCCGGTCCGCCCTGAATGCCTTTGAAAAGGCATCTTCAAGGGTGCTGCCGCAGGCTACTCCACAGGGGTTATTGTGTTTTACTATGACAGCAGCAGGGCTTTTGGTAAGAAATTTCAGCACATTAAGAGAGTTGTCTACGTCAGTGAGATTGATCTTGCCAGGGTGCTTGCCGGCCTGAATCATATCCGCTTCGTTTATTGAGCTTACCAGACCGTTTCCAGCCTCAATATAAGAGCAGTCACCCAGGACAAGGTTTCCGTTTACGAGTTCGTAAAGTGCTGCTTCCTGGTCCGGGTTTTCCCCATAACGGATACCTTTTTCTTCCAGCTCTCCGGTCTTATCGTTCTTTATCTTCCATGTCCGTTTGCGATAGATCAGCGTTTGATCCCCGAAGGATATGCGGAGTTCCGGAGGAAACTGGTCCCCAAGTATTGTCTTATACATCTGTTTCAAGTCTTTCATCAGTGGTTTCCTCCCCTGTTATTAGGCACGGAATATTAACTAGAGCACAATATAGCCGGAGTCTATTATCCGTCAATGGAGCGAGTGAGAGGGAGCGGCCTCATCCTTTGAACCCAGTCGCTTCTTCATGTCCTGCTCTTTAAGCACTCCTGAATGATACTGTCCGTCTGTAAAAATATAAGTAGGAACACCTGTTATACCCTTTTGCTGCAGGAAGCGGAGAGTATCTTCAACCTTGTTTTTCCCCTCCTCGCACTGGTTTTCCGATTTGTACCCGCTGTGAAGGTCTTCCAAACCCTTATTGTCGCAGATGATGGATATGCATTGCTCCTTTGCACCCTTATGAAAGCTGAGGGGGAATAGCAGGACCTTTAACTGGATTTCCCCTGCTTCTGCCATATTGACGATTATTTCCTCTGCCTTTTTGCAATACGGGCATTGCGGGTCTGTAACGAAGTAAACAACTTTCCCTTTTGAACCCACGGTAAAGGCAGTGAGGTCTTCAAGACGTTTAATATCGGAATCAGTAAAACGATTGAGTTCATCAATTGCCTCTTTGGTGATATTGGTCCCGTCTGAGCTTCTGAAGATAACGCCGGTGATCAGAAATTCACCCTTTTGGTCAGTGTATAAGATGCGGTTTTGGCCCTTGAAATTCACCTGAACTTCGCAAAGCCCCGGGACAGCACCGGCCCGGATATTTATGACACTGATGTCTTGCTTAAAGGTCTCTACCACCTTCTGTTGTATTGTTTCCTTGGAAGGACAGGCAGCCGCGAGGCAGTCTTGGGCCTGGACCAGAAAAAAAATGGGCGCGAGTAATAGAGTCAGATAACTAAGAATGGACATTTTTGAGTTCTCCTTCATAAAAATAGAGTTTAAAGTGAGCTAAAGTGCCTAACCCGGATAAACCGTCTGAACGGCATTTCCGTTCAGACATTAGCTGGGCCACCAATCGACCCCTAAATTACGTATTACATTGAGGCCGCCCGGCAGCACAACTGTGTTTTTTATGTTGACGCTGTCAAGGAAGCACTGGACTTCATAGGCCTTGGCACCGGCATTACATATGAGTATGAGCATCTTATCTTTTGGTAGCTGTTCATATTCGTTCCGGAACTTATCATAGAGCACAAGTCTCCAACAGTCTTGAAATTTTTCTATGAAGCGTGCCGCCTCGGCTGGATGGCGGAGGTCAATGGCGAGCCAGTCAGGGTGACTTTCCTTCCCGTCCATCCAGGTGACAAAGTCCTTTACATCAATGGCTCTGAAACGGCCGGAGACCATGTTGTCAGCCACGTTAGCAGTGGCATTCAGAATATCAACAGCCGTGGAGAAGGGTGGGGCATACGGCAGCTCCAGATTGCTGAAGTCGCTGATGACCGCTTTTCTCTCTAACAATCCGGCTACGGCGTTGATCCTTGCCATTAGCCCATCTCCCATGGCGCCCATCCCCTGTAGTCCCAGAACCCTTTTGTCAGTCCTGTCAACGACCATGTTGAGGAACATATTTTCCTTGTTTGGGAAAAAATGGGCGCGATCGAACTGTGCGCAAGGGGCGCTTATAGCGTCAAAGCCCTCTGCTTTGGCCACATCCAGGCTGAGACCCGTAGCACCGACAGAGAGATCAAAGACCTTCATGATAAAGCTCCCGACTACCCCGTCAAAGGTGCTGGGAATACCTGCCAGATTGTCTGCCACCACCCGTCCTTGGCGATTTGCTATAGAGCCCATTGGCGCATAGGCCTTTTTCCCGCTGATCATGTTATAGGTCTCAACGCAGTCGCCGGCAGCGTAAATACTGGGATCTGATGTCTGCATCCTTTGGTTTACTACTATCCCACCCTGTGAAGAGACCAGCAAGCCCGCATCTTTTGCAAGCTCTCCCCTGGGCCTGACACCCACGGCCATTATTACCAGATCTGCCTCAATTTCTCTTTTATCCGTAATAACTTTACATATCTTTCCCTGGTCGTTTCCTTCAAATTTCCGGGCTGTTTCCTGTGTATATACAGTGACACCATTTTCCTTCAGGTGGTGTTCAACCATGGAAGCAAGGGTTTGATCCACAATCCTGGGGAGTATCTGCGGCATGAACTCGACAATAGTTGTTTCTGCGCCCCAGAGATCAGCCATGGCCTCGGCCATTTCGATCCCGATAGCACCGCCTCCGATTACAACTGCTTTGCCTACCTGGCCTTTTGCAAGGCAGTCCTTTATGGCTATGGCCTTATGCAGGCTGCTTATGGTAAAGATGCCATCGAGGTCATTTCCAGGTATGGGAAGTACGTTCGGCCTGCTTCCCGTGGCCAATATCAGCTTATCATACGGTATGGAGTCCTTTTCCGTGGTACGGACGTCCTCAACATGGAGAAGTTTTTGTTTCAGGTCAATAGATAAAGCCTTTGTCATGGTCCGTACTTCAAAACCCTTTGCCTGCTTGAAGTAATAAGCGTCTCTGACCATATTGAAGGTGGTTGAGCGGAGTTCCTTTTCATCTGCTACATCGCCGGACACAAAATAGGGTATTCCACAACCTCCATAGGAAATCAGATCATCCTGGTCCACTACGGTAATCTGAGCATCCGGCATGAGCCGTCTGGCCCGGCAGGCAGCCTTTGGGCCTGCTGCCACTGCGCCTACAATTACGATTTTTTCACCCATTGCTTTTTCTCCCACCTAATTTTAAGTTTTGAATGTTGAATTATGAGTGTTGAATTAAGGTACAAATATATTAATCTTATTCCACAATTCAAAATTCATCATTCACAGTTCAACATTTCTTAAAACTATCACATGGGCCGGTTGTATGCAAAGACATGGATGTTGACTATCCGGAATGTTGACTATCCGGGATTGAGCTTATAGCTTATTTCTGCTATAATATATATATATGCAAAAGAAAGATAAGAAAAACGCTTCGAAGGATCTGAGCACAGGACTTCCTGATATCACCAATGAGAAGCCTGACAAGACCGTGAATTTGCCCTCACAAAAAGACCTGGAAAAGGAGATAAGTGATTATCTTTCCAAAAGGTATGGGGGCAGAATACGGGTAGTGTCCCAGATGGCCTTTCCTTGGCAAGTAAAGCCTGATAGTACTGACCAGAAAGAAGGAACTGATTCTGAAAAAGGCCCAAAAATAAGCTTTAATCTCAAGCCGGAGGAGCTTGAAGCCTACCTGAACAGGTATGTGGTCAAGCAGGATATGGCAAAGGCCATTCTGGCTACAAAGATATGTACTCACTTTAACAAGATCACATATCTTCAAGAAAAGGGGAAAGCTCCCCATTCGATTGGAAGCATAAAGAATAATATAATCCTCATAGGTCCTACCGGAGTTGGAAAGACATATCTTATCAAGATCATAGCGGCGAAACTGGGTGTACCTTTCGTAAAGGGCGATGCCACAAAGTTCAGTGAGACAGGTTATGTGGGGGGAGACATAGAGGATCTGGTCCGTGACCTGGTGCAGGAAGCGGATGGTGACCTTGAAAGGGCGCAATACGGGATTGTTTATATAGATGAAATTGACAAAATCGCGTCTTCTCACCACATAAACGGACCGGATGTTTCCAGGACCGGGGTCCAGAGGGCCTTGTTAAAACCTCTCGAGGAGACCGAGGTGGACATACGTGTCCCCCATGACCCTATTTCCCAGATACAGGCCATAGAAAGATACCGCAAGACTGGAAAGAGAGAGAAACAGAGTCTCAATACGCGCAGTATATTGTTCATACTGAGTGGCGCTTTCGGGGGCCTTGGCGACATAATAAAGGACAGGCTCAGGAAGAAGAGTATAGGCTTTGGCGCAGAGATCGATACCCAGGATGAGATGGAGTGGCTACGGCACGTGAAGCCACAGGACCTTGTTGAATACGGCTTTGAGTCTGAGTTCGTTGGGAGGATTCCTGTTATTTCCATTTTGGAAGAGCTCTCAGAGCAAGATCTGTTTGAGATACTGTGTAATCCGAACAACCCGATTATCATGAGCAAGAAGCAGGACTTCAGGACCTATGGAATAGACCTCAAATTCGAAGAAGATGCCCTGAGACTCCTTGCCCGTCAGGCCTATCAGGAACATACAGGGGCAAGGGCCCTTGTGAGCGTGGTGGAAAGGGTGCTGCTGCCCTTTGAAAAAAAGCTGCCCTCAACCAGCGTGTCTTTTTTGGTAGTGACCAGTAATCTGGTTAATGATCCGGAAAGAGAGCTCCAAAAACTTTTAGAGAACTTAAAAGACAAGGCGAGGCTGAGAAGGTATCAGGCCATGCTTGCTAAGGAAAAACAGATCCTGATTGCTCGCCTTGAGCAGGAGAAGTTACCCCGGTGGAAAGACTCTAAGCTGAAGCTCACACCTAATAGGTTGGACCTCGTAGCCCATCTTTCCCTGAAAGAAGATTTGGACATTAGGGAGGCCGGTGATAGGGTGCAATTATGGATAGAGCAGATAAAGAGTTACGAGGACTCTTTCTTTAACCGTTGCGGCCTGAGGATTTATTTAGATGAAGACGCAGTGGACAGGTTGCTGTATAGTTGTTTGGATGATTCGTCCAATCTCTATGTCCAGTGTGAGAGATTGTGTAATATTCTTGAATATGGTCTCACTCTTATAAGGGAAAAGACCGCGCAGGATTTTTTTAATATTTCGGCTGAGGCAGTGGATAATCCGGAACTCTACATCAATAGACTTATTCGTACGTGTTATTAACTTTTTGTGAGAGTAATCAGGTGAAAGAAGGCCAGACCATACTCCTTGTGGATTATAACGAGTCAGTGATTGAGATGGTCCGTAAACTGGCGAACCAAACCGGGCTCAGACTGCTCCTTGCCGAGGACGGCCAGGAAGGTCTTGATCTGGCAAAGGCCGAGTTGCCTGATCTGGTTATCATACGTAAGGATGTCCCCATACTTGATGCCTTGTCCGTGAGCGTGCTTCTCAAGCAGTCCCATGAGACCGATAATATACCAGTAGTGCTTATATGTACGGAGGCCTCTTCTTCGGAGAGGGAACGCTTACACGATGCCGGCTGCAGTGGCTTTATTGAGGAGCCTTTTACTGCAAATGATCTGCTTCAAAGGCTGAAGGATTGGTTGCCATGATGTACCCAGAATATCGTCCCCGCAGGTTGCGCCGCACGGAATCTCTGCGCGCGCTGATCCGTGAGACCATCTTTAGCCCGAAACACCTTATCTATCCCCTTTTCATTATACATGGCAAAGGCATTAAGCAGCCTATTGAAGCCATGCCCGGCTGCTATCAGTTTTCTGTGGATGCGGTAGTAAAAGAGGCCAAGGAGGTCTTTGATCTGGGAATTAATGCAGTCCTTCTATTCGGCCTTCCTGAAAAAAAGGACCTAAGGGGTTCTCATGCCTGGATAAAAAGCGGTGTGGTGCAAAAGGCCATATCTGCTATAAAGAAGTCAGTGCCTGATCTCCTCGTTGTGACTGACGTGTGCCTTTGCGAGTACACTTCACACGGGCACTGTGGCGTGCTCTCAAATGGCCGGATAGACAATGACGCAACCCTGGATCTGCTGGCAAAGGTTGCTCTTTCCCATGCCAGGGCAGGGGCGGACATTGTAGCGCCTTCCGATATGATGGACGGCCGTGTGGGAGCAATAAGGGAGGCCCTTGACGAGCACGGCTTTGACCAGATCCCTATTCTCTCATATGCTGTTAAGTATGCTTCATCATTCTACGGACCCTTCCGTGAAGCAGCAGAGTGTGCCCCTAAATCCGGAGATCGTCGCTCATACCAGATGGACCCTGCAAATGCCAGGGAAGCTATGCGGGAGGCCATGCTGGACCTTGAGGAAGGGGCTGACATCCTCATGGTTAAGCCTGCCATGCCCTACCTTGACATAATCCATCTTCTGCGGCAGGAGTTCACCCTTCCAATTGCCGCCTATCAGGTGAGCGGTGAATACTCAATGATAAAGGCCGCGTCTTCCAAGGGCTGGCTGGATGAGGCCAGGGTTGTGGAGGAGTCACTTCTCAGCATCCGAAGGGCAGGGGCCGATGTCATAATTACTTACTTTGCAAAGGATGTGGCCAGGGTCCTCTGATTGCCAAGCCTGACCTCAATATTTTATCCGCAGATTACCCCAGTTAAATAAGGCCAGGAACAATTGAACGGGGCAGGCGCAGATTTACGCAGATTGAAATGGTTTAAAAGACAACTGGACAAAATCAAGAGCCCAACCCTGGACTGGGTCCAGGTTGAAGTAACGACCCACTGCAATGGAGCCTGCATCTACTGTCCACGTAGCCTGATAGGGAACCGTTGGACAAACAAACAGATGTCAATGGATCTCTTTCATAATTTGGTCCTTTTTCTTAAATATACGAACATGGTTTACCTGCAGGGGTGGGGAGAACCTCTTCTTAACAACGATATCTTTGAAATGATCCGGGTTTGCAAGGATCGAGGCAAACTCACCGGATTTACTACAAACGGCATGCTTCTTACTGAAGATACCATCCGAAAGTTGGTTGATTTGGAGTTGGACATCATTGGTATCAGTCTTGCCGGCACCACAGCACCAACCCACAACCAGATCCGCAAAGGGACTGACTTTAAAACGATTATCTCCAGTCTTGAACTACTCAGCCAGATCAAGGCTAAAAAAAAACCCGTCTCCCTTCAGTGCATCTGGCCTATCTCATGCTCAGATCCAATTTTCATGAACTCAAGGATATTCTAACCCTTGCAAAAAGGATAGGAGCAAAACAGATAGTAGCCAGTAACCTGACTTTGATCATTGATCCGAAACTTTCCGCAGAAGCGATCTTCAATAATACTGTGCGCACAGACTATTATCGTGACACACTGGATGAGATCAGGCATAAAGCAGCTAGTGAAAACATCATCTTTGATTATCACGGCCTTGGTCTTGACGACGACTCTCTATGCTGCCGCGAAAATGTCCGCCATGCATGTGTCATCAATGTTGAAGGCGAAGTCGTCCCATGCGTTCTTACTGATCCCGTTCTGTGTGAAAACCGCGAACTCGGTGATGATAAACCTCGCCATTACATCTTCAAAGATCAATCCTTCCCATTAAGAGCAATGTCTTTTGGCAACATAAGCAACGAAAGCTTAACGCGGATCTGGAATAAAAAGGAATACACCAAATTCAGAGAGCACTTCAAGCCAAAGATAACGAGAAGCCCTGAGCAAATTCTGTCAGAAATGCCTCAATGCTGCGTAAAATGCTATAAGAGGCTGGGGGCGTAAAGGACGGTGAGCGTAATCAGGTCCCCATTTCCCACGAAGACAGATACTTCTTCTGCTCCTGAGTGAGTGTATCTATCCGGATTCCCATGCTGGACAATTTCAACCGTGCAATCTCACGGT
>CAZPBZ010000008.1:14232-16787 GCA_964584765.1 uncultured Thermodesulfobacteriaceae bacterium | reverse complement strand
GATATTTATAATTGGTCGTCATGGCGGGAGCTCCTTTACTATGTGTTGCACATTCGACCTGTTACCGGTACCTGGGTAGTGACAGAAGAATTTGAAGGTAAATCATATACGTATATAGATAATACAGGGACAATTTATCCGATGATTCTGTATGAGGAACGAGGTAATCTCAGCGGAGTATGGAACGCCCCTATTACTCAAACATTTCTGACTGTCACTTACGGCAATAGCGAGGACGAGATTTGTGATACCCTCGCAATTCAAGGACACAGGCTGGATGTAAGCAGTTGTGTGCAGCCAGGTGGCTATATAGTTTCCTTTGAAGAACTCAGTATTTTTGGAAATATCGAGTATGAATATAATATAACCAAGCTGGATCCGACTGCTGCAGGTTATCTGGAAGGTACGTGGCAATATCGCTTTGTAGGACAAGCAGATTGGTCTATCCCGCAGAGTTTCTCAGCGGTCAGGCTGGAGGTCGTTATTCCCCTTAATCCAAGCTGCAACTGCTATCTCGTAAACGGCACTGTAAATGGATATGCAGCAGGATTTATTGTTGATACAGGGGCCTCCACAGTCCTGCTAAGTGCAGACGACGCACCATATATGGGTGTTGATTTTACTGATTTTGATCAATGTCCCTACATAGGTACCGGATCGGGAGTTGGCGGTGACATATCTTTGACGTTTTGTTATGTAGATATTGAGATAGAAGAACGCCTTTCCAGAAATAATGTATTGGTAGGATTTTCAGATAGTTGGTCAGGTCCAGGGCTACTAGGCATGACTTTCCTAGATACGTTCCACATATCCACAAGTGCGGAAGACGGCACAATGATTATCGCCCCTTAGATAATCAGCATTGCTCAAAAGGGCGAGGATGAGTAATCTCACCTCGCCCTTATCATTGCTTACTTTTCTGGCTATCTCTCAATAACACTGAGCTTGGCATAATCAAGATGCAGGGTCTTTTCGCCGGCAACGTCAAAAAGCACCTGTATCTTCTTTGGACCAATGTCCCTGATCACCCGCCCCGGTCCAAAGATCGGGTGCCTGACCCTTTTCCCCGGTGTAAAAATACCAGAACCGGTTTGATCAGACCCCTGTCCAGCCGAGGGGCTTCCTTTTTGGACGTGTTTTGAAGGTGTTGAAGATGGCCTGGTGACATCCGGCATGTACTGGCGGCTTTCTTGATAAGTCTTTTCATCAGCATCTATTCCCTTTTTCCATAACTGCAAAAGGTCGGCAGGTATCTCCTCCAGGAACCGTGATGGCCTGGCAGGGAGCAAGCCTGTACCTGAGACGCTTATAAAGACAGGGTAACAAAAACACAGAAAGTCCTTTGCCCTGGTTGCGGCTACATAAAAGAGCCTACGTTCTTCTTCTATTTCCTTGGTACGAAAGGAAGCCGCAGGCGACGGAAAGCGTCCCTCTGCCAGTGACAAGATCAAGACTGCCTTCCACTCAAGACCCTTGGCCGAGTGCATGGTGGAAAGGACCAGCCGTTCTTTTTCTTTTTCCATCTCTTCTTGATCCGGTGGGTCCAGGGCCAGATCAGCGAGCATAGACACCGCGTCGTCATACCGGGCTGCCAATCCTCTCAGGTGCGCCAGTTCCTGCAGACGTTTGGGATAATCTTCATGATGGATTTTTTCCAGATGTGGCCGATACCAGGTCTCGAGCTGTAAAAGCAAATCCGGAAGATCCGCCGGCATGTCATGGAGTTTTTTTAATAGACTGCCGAGTCCCCTTACTGTTTCTCCCCAAGCCGCCTTGGTTTTATAGGTTGAAAGACACTCCAGGGGATCTTCGCTTTTAATCAATTGAGAGAAAATTTTCTCCACGCTCTTGAGGCCAAGACGTTCAATTAATAGGAGGGTCCTGCTCCAGCTCAGCCGGTCCAGCGGGTTTATAAGAAGGCGAAGAAGGGAGAGAAGGTCCTTGATATGGGCGGCCTCAATGAGACGCAATCCTCCACGCTTGACAAAGGTTATTCCGCGGCTGCTTAATTCGGTCTCAAGGTGAAAGGAATGAAAACCAGCCCTGAAAAGCACAGCGATATCAGAGGGTTTAAATCCATCTTTCAACAATTCATGGATACGGTCGGCAACAAATTTTGCCTGGTCCACCTCTTCCTTTGCCGTGTACAGGTATGGTGGATTTCCTCCCTTTCTCTGTGCCGTCAGTCGTTTTGTAAATTTTTCCTTGGCATTGGCAATTATGGCGTTGGTACAGTCCAGGTTGGGCTGGGTGCTGCGGTAGTTCCTCTCAAGTTTTATTATCTGAGTCCCGGAAAACATATCGGGGAAATTCATAATATTCTTAAAATTTGCCCCCCTGAAGGAATAGATGGACTGGGCATCATCTCCAACGACCATTACATTGTCATGACCGCAAGCCATGAGTTGCACGATCTCCGCCTGGGTGGCATTTGTATCCTGATATTCATCCACCATTATGTATTGGAACCAGGAACCCATGGATTCTCTGACCTGGGCATGTTCTTTCAGCACATCTCTCCACCTGAGGAGCAAGTCGTCGTAATCCATGAGTGC